>CAZANL010000012.1:17489-21298 GCA_964486115.1 uncultured Planctomycetota bacterium | reverse complement strand
GCTCGAGACCTTGCGCGAGGGGCTGATCTGTGTGCTGGACGGACCGAGCTGTAAACCTCAGATCAGGGATTACCTGCGAAGGCACCACGACCCATCTGTGATCTCGGAGGCCTGTTTGTGCGCGATGAGGGAGTTGCTCTGATGGAGCGCCACCGCGTCAGAGAGCATCTGGGAGTCGCGGTGGCCGGCTTCCGCTGGTTGATCCCCGCCTGCCTGGGGCTGACATTTCTCGGTCAGCTGCTGGGGGGGCTGGGTATCGGCGCGTTCCTGCCCGTGCTGAAGCTGGCACTCGCACAGGAGAACCGACCGGAGACGATGCTCGGGCGGTTGGTTTACGGTGCGTTCCACGCACTCGGGCTTCCGGTGCGGCTGGACGTCGTGCTGGGGATCGTGGTCGGGTTATTCCTCCTCCGTTCGGTGTTGCTGCTGAGCGGTCGCTTGCTGAATTCCTTTCTGGTCGCGGAGGGTGTGCGCCGTCTCCAGTCACGTCTGTACGAAGCCACACTCGATGCGCGCCACCGATTTCTCGTCGACCGCCAAGCTGGACAGCTGCAGGGTCTCTTACTGAGTCAGGCCCGGAGCGCGGGAGCAGCGGTTGGGGTCGTGCTGGGGATCTGTTACGAGGGCATCGCGATCCTGATCTGCCTTGGGTGCGCGCTGTTGATCGACTGGCAGCTGACCCTGTCGACCATTGGGGTGGCCGGCCTGGCGTTGCTGCTGATGCGGCCACTGGTCAGGCGGGGGAGGGAGGTCGGCGAGCAGTGGCGTGATGCGGTCAACGAACTGCATGGTCATGTCTCGCAGTCGCTCGCGTCGCTGGAGAGCATCAAGGGCATGGCGCGCGAAGCGACCTTCCGGGATCGCTTCGACTCATTGGTCATCACCTTGAGAGACACCCAGGTGCGTTTCCGCTTTCACTCGACGTTGATTGGGCAGCTGTCCGCACTCGCTGTGCTGCTGACCGTCTGTGGCCTGCTCTGGGTTGGAATGAGTCGGCCGCCCGGTTTGTCCAGTGCGTCGTTTTTGCTGCTGATCGGGATCCTTCACCGTGGCTTTTCTCGCCTGATGGAGATACCGAACATTCTCCACGGGCTGGAGAACATCGCTCCGAGTCTGGGCCTGGTCTGCCGCTGGTTGTCGGAGGCCGAGGCCGAGAGAGAGGCCGGCGAGACGTCGAGAACCCTCGAACCGTTTCAGCGTCTCGCACTGCAGGGTGTGGATTTTGCCTACGGTGCTGCGCCGGTGCTGGAGCAGCTCGACCTGGAGCTGGAACGGGGCGAGTTCGTTGGGCTGGTCGGTCGCTCCGGTGTCGGCAAGACCACCATCGCCTGGCTGATTCTGGGGTTGCTTCGGCGCTACGGTGGACGGATCGAGGTCAATGACGGCGTCGACTTGCGGGAGGTCTCCCCGAGGGACTGGCGCCGCCGTATCGGCTACGTGGGGCAAGAGACGCAGCTGTTTCACGCGACGATTGCGCAGAACATCGCTTTCTTCGAAGACCTGCCTCAGAGTCAGATTCGAGAGGCTGCGCGCCTGGCGCATTGTCTGGAGTTCATCGAGCAGCAGCCGCAGGGGTTCGACACGGTCGTCGGCGATCGGGGTGTTCGTTTGTCAGGTGGGCAGCGGCAGCGTCTGGCCCTGGCCCGAGCGCTGGCCGGCCGCCCCGAGTTGTTGATCCTCGACGAGGCCACGAGCGAGCTGGACGCTCTGTCTGAAGAGCAGATCCGCCAGGCGGTCGCCGGGTTGCGGGGGGACCTGACGATCTTCGCCGTGGGGCATCGCCTGTCGACCATTCGGGAAGCCGATCGAATCTGTGTGCTGGCCGACGGACAGATCGTCGAGCAGGGGACGTTCGAGCAGCTGATCGCCAGCGGTGGCGAATTCGTCAACCTCTACCGTCACCAGGCGGAGGTCGGTCAGGCGTAGAAGCCTCGCACCTGATCGGCGATGATGTCGATCTGCGGTTCGGTCAGCTCGGGGTAGACCGGTAAGCTGAGCACCTGGTTGGCCAGCTGCGTCGTCACCGGTAGATCCTCGGAACCATGCCCGAGTGCGATGTAGGCCTTCTGCCGGTGCAGCGGGGTGGTGTTGTGTTTTCGTGCGCCCACTCCATTGGCGTTGAGGTGTTCGCAGAGCGCGTCGCGTTGCTCGGCGCGGATCGTGTAGAGATGATACACGTGTCGCACCAGGGGCGAGACGTATGGCGTCTGGACCTCGGCCACCTCGGAGAGGAGCTGGTCGAGCCTTGCGGCGTTGCGGCGTCGGTCCTCGGTCCAGCCCTCCAGATGCGGCAGCTTGACGCCTAGCACCGCTCCTTGGATTCCGTCCATCCGGTCGCAGAAGCCCACCTCTTGGTGTTCGTAGTGGGCCGTCCGTCCATGGTTCCGCAGGCGGCTGACCAGAGCCAGGGCCTCCTCGTCGTTTCCCGTCACCATGCCCGCGTCTCCGCAGGCGCCCAGGTTCTTTCCGGGATAGAAGCTGAAGCAGGCCAGGTCCCCGATCGACCCGACGCGCCGGCCCTTGTGCTCTGCGCCATGAGCCTGTGCCGCATCCTCGATCACCTTGAGGCCGTGTTCGCTGGCGATCGCCATGATCTCGTCCATCTCAGCTGGTTGGCCGTAGAGGTGTACCGGGATGATCGCCTTCACGCCGGCGGTTGTCTGAAGGGTCTCGCGAACGCGACGGGGGTCGATGTTGTACGTCTGGGGGTCCACGTCGACGAAGACCGCCCGAGCTCCAACGTGAGAGATGGCTTCGGCGGTCGCGATGAAGGACTTGGCCACCGTGACCACCTTGTCGCCAGGCCCGACGCCGCAGGCCAGTAGCGCCAGCTTCAGTGCCGCCGTGCCCGAGCCGACACCGACAGCCCCGCGAGCCTGCACATGTGCAGCAAAAGCCTTCTCGAATGCTGCCACCTCCGGCCCGAGGATGAACTGTCGATGTTCGAGCACACGCTGGACCGCCGCGTCGATCTGTGGCTTGAGCTGGTTGTACTGCGCCTCGAGGTCGATCTGTGGGATCATCCTGCCTCCTCAACGATGGCTGCCAGGCGCTTGCAGAAGTCGATCTGCCCGGCCTCGCTCAGGTAGTGACGGTAGCGATCCTGGCCTTGATTGCGAATCTGTTCGAGCCGGCCAGGATCGGCCAATAATCGATCTAGCTGCTCGTCGAAGTCGTGCAGGTCCCAGTCATGGGGGACGTAGGTCTGGTCGGCTTCGAACAGATCGGGCCAGGTTTCCATGTGCGCCATAGACGGCTTGTACAGGAGGGCGCCGCATAGGAAAACCTCGAAATCACGCAGGGAGATTTCTCCCAGGCCGAATGGGCTGACCGCGACCTTTGAGCGGCACATTTCCTGAAGGTACCTGCGTGGCGAGACCCGGTGGGTCGAAACGCCCCTCTGCGCCATTCGCTGAATCACCTCTCGGCGGTGGGTGACGATCGTCTCCCGACCGTGGCCCAGTCCCAGGCGGCAGCAGACGTCGATTGGTCGCGTCGAACTGGTGCAGAATCGCGGATGGTAGCGGTAGGGCAGATTCAGTCGATCCAGGGCAGCGGAGCTGATGCGCGTCAGCCGGTAGAACCGCCGCCAGCCATACTCTCCCAGGCCGCTGTGCCAGGAGAGGCGCAGCCGGTCGAGCTGATCGGCGGGGAGTGGCTCGGCGGGGTGGGGGTGTTGATCAAGGGTCCCGTGTTGCTGGTGGACCTGATCGGTGTAGATCCGGCCGCCCTAGTACCGAGTGGTGTAGAGTTCGCGGTCGGTCAGCAGCTGGGCCGTGTAGAACCGATCGACGTGAGGCAGCACGGCT
>CAZANL010000012.1:0-17479 GCA_964486115.1 uncultured Planctomycetota bacterium | reverse complement strand
TGTGTCGAACCAGAGCAGACGGGTCCCGTGCTCGCGGAAGCGGGACAGGTCGTCGAAGATCTCTTGCTGTTGCTCGCCGAGTTTGTGCGAGTAGACCTTGCTGTTGATCAGCAGCGACTGGCAGTCGAGAATGCCGGGGTCAGGGCGGCTGAAAAAAGTGAGGTCGATGTCGTGCTCGCGAAGACGGCGCAGGTTGACCTTGAGCGGATAGTTGAAAGCTCGACAGTTGGGCGTCCCGCTGGCGGTCAGCACGTGAACTGCCCGCATCCGCATCAGGGATCCTCCGCGTCTCGGATCTGCACATCTTCGGCGTCGCGGATCGGCGCACTCTCGCCTGCGGGCGGCCCACCAGAGAATCCGCCTCCGAAGTGGACCACCTGGATGCTGTTCTTGAGCCGCTTCTTCAGTAGCGTGACGAACAGAATACGTGTCGGCGGCAGCAGCAGAGAGAAGCCGAGCACATCGGTGAGGATCCCGGGTGTCAGCAGCAGCAGGCCTCCAGCTAGCGTGCAGAGCCCGTGGAGTAGTTCGTCCGTCGGCATTCGACCTGCGGCCATCGTTGTCTGTATTCGGCGCCAGACCAAGGTGCCCTGCTGTCGGGCCAGCATCGCTCCAGCGGTGCCGGTGGTGATCACCAGGGCCAGGGTCAGGCCCAGGCCGAGGTAGGTGTGCGCCACATAGAGCAGCAGATACAACTCGACGAGTGGCACCAGGATGAACGCCAGCAGCAGGTAAAACAGCATCGTTACTCCCAGCCGCTCCACCACCAGTTCAGTGTGCTGCCCAGAAACGCTCCTGCTGCGTCGGCCAGCGCGTCCCAGCGGTCGCAGTAGCGCCCCGGGACGTAGTACTGGTGAATCTCGTCAGTCAAACCGTAGATCGTGCCGAGCAGTCCCGCGATGGTCAGCGCGACGAACGGCCGCAGACGTGTCGTCAACAGCAACCGGCACCACAGCAAGCCAAGTACTGCGTACTCGATGGAATGGATCGACTTGTCTTTGGCCAGCAGCCCACGGGGCACGGTGTCCCAGTACTCGATACTGGAGAGGCCGAAGATCAGGCCCATGTAGAGCAGCGGGGGGAGCAGGTAGCGAAAGATCCACCGGTGACCCTGAGGCATGACCGGTCAGACGACCTCGTGTACCTGGCCGCCGACGATTGTCGTGACGGCTCGGCCGTAGACGGTCCAGCCGTGGTAGGGTGTGTTCCGGCTCTTCGAGTGGAGCTTGTCTCGGTCGATTTCCCAGCAGATGTCCGGGTCGATGATCGCCAGATCACCCGGAGCTCCATCGAGGATGCGTCCGACGGGCAGTCCGAGGATCTCGGCCGGCACGAGCGTCATTCGCGCGATCGCCTCTTCCAGGGTCATCAATCCCGGTCTGACAAGGTGGGTCAAGACGAGTGGCAGCGTTGTTTCGAGACCGACGAAGCCGAACGGAGCGTCGACCAGCCCGCGTTCTTTCTCCTCGTCGGCATGGGGAGCATGGTCGCTGGCGATTGCGTCGATCGTGCCGTCGAGGAGTGCCTCGGTCATCGCTCGGCAATCCGCCTCGGTTCGCAGCGGTGGGTTGACCTTGAAGTAGGGGTCCCCCGAGCCGACGTCCTGTTCGGTCAGCAGGAGGTGGTGCATGCACAGCTCGGCAGTCACTGGAGCCATGTTGGCCTTGGCGCGTCGAATGACATCGGCGCCTCTGCCGGTCGAGACGTGACACAGGTGGACCTTGGCGCCTGTCGCTTCGGCGAGGAACGCGTCGCGGAGGATCATCAGTTCCTCGGCCAGTGGGTGGATTCCATCCAGGCCCAGTTTCTCGGCCACCGGTCCGATCGTGATCGGACCATTCGCCAGGCTGACCTCTTCGGCGTGGATCAGAGCCGGTCGGCCGAGTGCGACCAGTCGCTCCAGCGCGGCCATCATCCGCTCCGGGCTCTGGACCGGCACGCCGTCGTCGCTGAAGGCCACGACGCCTGCGGCCGAGAGAGCCTCCAGGTCGGTCAGGACCTCCCCCTGCTGTCCTCTGGTGATCGCGGCATACTGATGGACACGCGCCATGCCGGCTGCGTCCGCGGCCGCCTGGCAGCGCTGGTAGGCCTCGACGGTATCCACCGGCGGGCTGGTGTTGGGCATCGCGCAGATGGTCGTGAACCCGCCGTGGACCGCGCTCGTCGCTCCCGTCGCGATCGTCTCTTTGTGCTCGCCGCCGGGCTCTCGCAGGTGGACGTGCATGTCGATCAGGCCGGGGGCCACGACACGTCCCCGGGCCGAAACGACGCGATGGTCAGCTGGCAGTTCCGACGTCGGAACGAAGCGCCCTTCGAGGATACCCAGGTTGCGGACCACGCTCTGTGCAGGGGTCCGGCCGAGCACCCGCCCGCCCTCGATCAACAGTGCCGACGTGTTGTTCATGGGCGCTCTTCTACAGGACCATATTCCCTTCGTCAATCCGCACGGCGCACGGTATCATCACGCGCGTGAAACAGGTGGCGGTACTTGGATGTGGATATTGGGGGCGTAACCTCATCCGCAATTTCGCGGAACTGGGCTCCCTGGCAGCGGTCGTCGAGCCAACATCTGCGGGGCAGCAGGTCGCTCGTGAGATCGCCCCAGGCGCGCGTGTGCTCGACGAACTGGCACCTGTCCTCGAAGACGACAGCATTGCAGGTGTGGTCATCGCCACGCCGGCGGAAACCCACGCCCAGCTTGCCCGTCAGGCGCTCGAGGCGGGTAAGGACGTGTTCTGCGAGAAGCCCCTGGCGCTGCACTACGAGGATGGTATGGAGGTTGCTGCAGTTGCTCGAGAGCAGGGGAGCATCCTGATGGTGGGCCACATCATGGAATACCATCCGGCAATCCGGACGCTACGCCAGCTGATCCTCGATGGCGAACTGGGTCAGCTCTGCTACATCTATTCCAATCGGGTCAGCTTGGGGAAGATCCGTCGCGAAGAGAACATCCTCTGGTCTTTCGCTCCGCACGACATCGCGGTCATGCTGCGCCTTTTCGGCCGGATGCCGTTCCAGGTGGTCGCCTCGGGAGGGGCCTTCATCCAGCCTAACGTGGCCGATGTCACGGTGACCCAGCTGTTGTTCGAGAGCGGACAGGCAGGGCACATTTTCGTGTCCTGGCTGCACCCCTTCAAAGAACAGCGAATGGTCGTCATCGGCACCCAAGCGATGGCTACCTTCGACGATGTCCGCAAGGAGCTGGTTCTTCACGACCAGCGGGTCGACATCGCTCAAGGGGCGCCCGTGCCGATCCGCGGTGCTGGGTCGGCAATCCCGTATGCTGACGACGAGCCGCTGCGTCTCGAGTGCGAGGCTTTCCTCGAAGCGATGACGACGCGCGAACAGCCGCTGACCGATGCGGAAAGCGCGCTGCGTGTACTCCGCGTCTTGCAGGCGGCTCAGCGCTCGCTGATGACCCAGGGGCAGCCGGTGCAGATCCCCATGGGTGGAGGTGAGGTTTGAGCGAGCCGTACATCCATGAGTCGTCTTATGTCGACCCGCCCTGCCACATCGGTTCAGGCACGCGGGTCTGGCACTTCAGTCACCTGATCAGGTGCACGATCGGTGAGAACTGCAACCTCGGCCAGTGCACCTTCGTCGGCGAGGGCGTCGTGATCGGCAGCAACGTCAAGATCCAGAACAACGTGTCGATATACACCGGCACGGTGATCGAAGACGATGTGTTCCTCGGGCCTTCCTGTGTCCTGACCAACGTCACCAATCCGAGGTCGCAGGTCAATCGTCGCGCGCTCTACGAGCAGACCTTGCTGCGCCGAGGATGCACGATCGGGGCCAACGCCACGGTTGTCTGTGGAGCGACGGTGGGTTGCTACGCCTTTGTTGGAGCGGGAACCGTTGTCACCCGTGACGTGCCGGATTATGCCCTGGTGATCGGGGTCCCGGGTCGTCCGGTCGGCTGGATGAGCCGACATGGACATCGGTTGCCCGATCCCGACGCGAGCGGCATCATGGCCTGTCCGGAGAGCGGTATGCGGTACGTGCTCGAGAACGACGCTGTCCGCTGTCTGGACCTCGACGAGCAGGCGCCGTTGCCGTCCGATCTGGCCCGCGGAGAAGGTCGCTATCGGGATTACCACGCTCGATAGTCGGCACCGGTAGGTATTGATGCGGGACCCGTTTACTCCTGTGCTGTACGCGCCATCTGCGCCAGCAGTTGGCCGGTGCGAGCTACGATCACTTCCGGAGCAAAGCTGCTGGCCACCCGTTGGCGTCCGGCTTCGCCAAGTCGGCGCGCCAGGTCTGGTTGATCCAGCAGCAGCTGGATTGCGTCGGCGATCGCATCGGCGGTGTGCGACACGATCCAGCCGGTCTGCTCGTGTGCAACGAGTGAGCGCAAATAGGGCGTGTCACCGGCGATGACCGGCTTGCCCAAGGACCAGGCCTCGAGGATCGCAGAGGGCAAGATCTCGTGGCGCGAGGGCAGGCAGAAGATGTCGCAGGCGGTCAGTAGCGATTGCTTCGTCGGCTCGTCGATGAGCCCCAGATCGATCACGGATCCATTGCCCGAGAGACGGAAGCTGTCGTCGGGGGGGCCGGCCAGGGCCAGTCGGATGTCAGGACGTGTAACGGCCAGTCGCCTGACGGCTTCGACCAACTCCGGCACTCCCTTGTAGGCGGTCTGTCGGCCGAGAAAGGCGATCAGCGGGCCGCTGAGCCCGTGATCCCTGCGGAATTGCTCTGGATCGGCCTGGCCGTTCAGCAGGGGCGCGATGCCGATCACTTCGATCTTGTCGGGTGTGACTCCTTGGTCGACATAGAACGCTTTCTCGGTCTCGACCAGTGCGATCACCGCATCCGCTTTCCGTATCAGCTCGAGATTGATCTCGTCGTCGCCGTACTGGCCGGGGTGGACCAGTGGCTTTAGAACAAAAGGCACGCCTAGGCGGCGCGCTGCGTCGTGCGCGGCCCAGCCGAGGTGGTTGAGTGCCACGGAGTGGATCACGTCAACCCCCTCGAAAAGGTGTGCTATGTGGGGGCCGAACACCCTGGTGTAGCGACGGATGCCGACTCGCAACAACCGCTTGTAGAACCAGCGGCGCAGGCGTGGCAGGTAGTAGACCAGCGTGGGCAGTGCGCGCAGGCGCTGGCAAGGTGACGGAGAGAGCCCGTGCACCTGCACCCCATCCAGTTCGTAGGCGCTGATTTTCGGAGCCAGAACTCCGATGCGGTAGGGGTCGGCATTGCCCTGGTCATTGACCGGGGTCACCACACGCACCGCGCACCCTTGATCGGCGACCAGCCCGCGCGCCACCAAATGTAGCTGGGTCTCGGCCCCGCCCACGCTCGGTGGGTAGCGTGAATACACCAGCCCGACATCCATGTTAGCCGCCATGTGCGTGCACGGTATCAGGGTTGGCGGCAGACCGCTATTGCGCATCTCGCTCGATGATTCACCGCCCACGAGTCGATCTTGTCCGCCTGGTCTGATCTGCTGTTCGGGAGCCAGTGGCAACTGTGCGGCGGGAAGCTCTCTTCCTCTGCTACTTCGTGGTATCATCGACTTCGACCTATGACGCGAATCCTGGTAACGGGCGGCGCCGGTTTCGTCGGGTCGACCCTGGTGCCGCACCTTCTCTCTGACGGCCACGAAGTGTTGGTCTTCGATGATTTCCAGCGTGGATCGCGCCCCGCGCCGCAATCCAGGCTGAGCCTCGTCTCGGGCGACCTGCGAAACGCCGGTGATCTGCGCCGAGCGCTGGACGACTTCTCGCCGGCGATGGTCTATCATCTCGCTGCTCTGCACTTCATCCCCGAGTGTGTAGCCAACCCGGAGAAGACGCTTGAGGTGAATGTCGGAGGGACCGAGACCCTCTGCCGGCTGCTGGCTGGCCGACCCGTCGAGGCGCTGGTGTTCACCTCCACGGCGGCGGTCTACCGCAGCGGGCCCGGCCCGCACACCGAGGACGCCCCGCTCCAGCCGATGGAGGTCTACGGTGAGTCCAAGCTGGCCGGCGAGGCGGTCCTGAGGGCCCACGCCGAGAAGAGCGGCCAGCCCTGTGCGATCGCTCGTCTGTTCAACGTCTATGGGCCGGGCGAGACGAATCCGCACGTGATCCCGGAGATCATCGAGCAACTTCGCGCGGGCTCGAAGGCCCTCGCGCTCGGGAATACCTCGCCGCAGCGGGACTACATTCACGTCGGGGACGTGGCCCGCGCGCTGATCCAGCTCGCGCGCTGCGCTGGATCGCAGTTGCCGATCTGCAATGTGGGCAGCGGTGTGGGCACCTCGGTCGCTGAACTGGTCGCCATCTGCGAACAGGTGCTGGAACGCCCGATCCGGATCGAGACAGACGTTGAGCGTGTGCGTGCGGTGGATCGCCCCGTGCTCGTCGCTGACAACTCGAGGCTTCGCGAGCTGACTGGCTGGGCTCCACAGATGTCGCTCTTCGATGGCTTCCGGGGTCTACTGCTGGACTGTCCCGAGTAGATCAGCCGGCAGGCACCCTGCGGGCGTGTCTGGAAGGGTATGCCCGGGCCTCATCCGGCGACGGTCTCCGAGAGCTCTCGGACAAACTTCTGACACGGTCCGACGCTAACGGGCGGCCATTAGCAGGTAGGTCTCGTTTCGGCTGGGGAATCTCTTCAGCAGCTTGAAGCGGCCTTCCAGTAGTTTGCGGATGCGTGGGGTATCGAGGAGGGCATCGGGTGTCAGCACGAAGTCTGCCCGCTGGAGTTGTTGGCCGAGATTGTCGTCCGACTCGAGGCGGAGATCACGCACCTGGAGGGTCCCTGAGGTCGTGGGCAGGCAGAGGCTCCATGATGGGGTGACGACGAGTGTGCCTGGGTGATGGCGCTCCAGGTAGCGCACGCCATCGGCCTGTCCGGTGTAGAACCCGCGTTTTTCTCCGTTGAGACTGCGATAGGTGCCGAGAAGCGGCATGGCCGCAAGAATCAGGACGGGGGCTATGTTTCGAGTCCAATTCGATGGCTGCGTAACGAGGTGCAGCGTTGCGGAGCAGAGGATCGCCGCGACTGGCGTAACCAGCACGAGAAAGCGCAACTCCTTGTGTGGCTTGAAAGAAAGTGCGGTGATCAGGAAGATCACCGGTAGTGCGAGCAGCAGGAAGCCGAACCGACGGCCGCGGCGCCAGGCGGTCCAGCCCCCGATTACCAGAGCCAGTGGGCCGGCAATGCCCAGCCAGTGGTGGAGGTGACGCAGATAGTACCACCACGGTGAGCGACCGTTGTGAATGCCGGCCTTGCCACTGAGGTCCATCTCCAGCGTGGCTTGCAGAGAATGCCAGAGCTGGCTTTGAACCGCCCGGTCATGGAGTACCTGAACGGAGAGGATCAGCCCCAGGCCGACGCAGAAAGCGACTGTCTGTCGGCGCTCGAACTGCCACAACAGCAGCCCCCCGATCGGGAGCAGCAGGGCCCCTGCCTGATAGCGAACCAGAGCGGCGGCTCCGAGAGCGCAGCCGGCGGCGAACAGATTCTTGGGTGAGCGTGCGCCGGACAGCAGTAGCAACGAGAGCATAAGGAAGAAGGTGGCGGGCACCTCCGAGAAAAGCTGAGATGACATGCTCGACCAGAGGGGGTTTGTCGCCAGGATGGCCATGGCAACCAGGCCGGCGCTCTCATCGATCAGCCGGGCTGCTAGCAGGTAGGTCAGCCAGATCGTGGCTGCTCCAAACAGGGACACGGTCACCCTCATCCAGAACAGAGAGCCGGTCAGGCTCAGCGGTCCGGCCAGGATTATTGGCATCAGCATCGGAAGTCTGGTGCGCGCGCGCCAGGTGTCCGGCTGTGGCCCATGGACGATTGTCCAGGCCTCGTTGGCGTACTCTACCGGATCGCCCATCGAGTACCCATCGAAGCGATGGGCCTGTAGTAGCATCATGGACAGGCCCAGTAACACCAGGGTCAGCATCATGAACCGTTGACGCAGCGAGTGCGGCATGCCAGATCAGACCACGAAAAGAGGGATCTGACCAGACTCTTCCCCGCCTTGCGTGGGTCTGTTATGACGGTGCCTGTCGAGCACCATTGAAGGGGGCGGATATGTGTCGTGTACTGGGTTACTTGGGGCCGCGGGTGTTGCTGGCCGATCTGTTGACGAGGCCACGGAACTCGTTGATCAACCAGAGCTTCGACGCGGAGTATCACGAGCTGCTCCAGCTGGGTGGGACTGGGTTGGCCGCCTGGGAGAAGGGCTCGACCGAGGATGCGGTGCCGCTGATCTACAAGAGCGCTCATCCCGCATTCTATGACCGCAATCTCTACTCGCTCAGCGAGAAGGTGCACACCACGAACCTGCTCGCGCATGTGCGGGCCACCGGCTATTCACGCGGCGTTTCGATAAACGAGGACAACTGCCACCCGTTTCTCTTCGACGGTTTCAGACTCGCGCTGGCGCACAACGGAGGCTTGCCGGGCTGGAAGGGCATGCGCGGCGACATCCTGGCGGCCAGCCGGTCCGAGATCGTGTCGAACCTGACCGGGAGCACTGACACCGAGACTCTCTACTGCCTGCTGATGTCGCAGTACGAGGACCCGACGCGCGACATGACGCCGGACGAGATCATCGACGGCCTGAGGCGCTTCCTGGAGAGGATCGTCGAGATCAAGAAGCGGCACGGCAATGCCCGGCAAGCAAAGCTGAAGTTCTTCCTGGCGGATGGAAATGATCTGGTGGTGGCCAACATGGGGCTTGGGTTCGACTATGCTCTGGATGTCGACGGTTCTTGGGAGTCGCTCCGGACGGCCCCGAAGGGCACCCCGGAACGTTCACTTGCCGGGGTGGTGGAGCCAGTCTGGTATCTGGCCGGGCGTGGGTATAGCAAGCAAGGTGATAGCTATGGGATGTCAGAGGTGACCCAGGAGGGAATGGACACGGTGATCATCTCGTCGGAGCACCTGACGGAGACCTCGGATCACTGGATGGCGGTCCCGTTTCAGCATGTGGTCTTCTTCCAGCGCTCGGAGGGAGGGTGTGCGGTGCGCGTGGAGCAGCTCATCGCTTGACAGACTCCAGTCGTGTGGAGATCTGTTTGATCACCCGGCCCATTCTCTCGAAGTGCATGGAGTCCAGAGTGTCCGATGCTTCGAGGTACAGGTTTTCGGCCTCCGCATCGCGGCCGGCCTTGATCAGCATGGCAATCCAAACGCCCCGCACACGAACGTAAAATGGATTGAGCTGGATCGATCTGCGGAAATGCCGGGTGGCCTGCTCTGTTCGACCTTCCCGAAAACGCAACATGCCGAGGTTGGCGTGAGAGACGTAGTCGTCGGGATTGAGTTCGAGCGCACGGCCGTAGTGCTCGACCGCCTCTTCCCGCGATTTCCGTCTGACCGCCAGATCTCCCAGCAGGCGGTGGACCCGGGAGCGCTCGGGTTGAGTCTCGAGGATGCGGCGCAGCAGGAGCTCCGCGGATGCTGGGGCACCCTGCCTGACGAGCTTACGGGCCTCCCACAGACGCCGATCGTTGCCCTTGATCTCGGCCCAGCGCGAACGGGCATCTCGGGCTAGCACGGAGAGCGCTTGTCGGTGCTCGGGAGTGCCCGCCTGGCGCGACATGGTCGAGATCCAGCCCCACTCTCTCGGCTTGCGGTTGCGGATCGCTCGGGCCACCTCGAGTGTCAGCTTCGCGGGAGGGAGGCTCGGAAAGAAGTTCTCGGAGAGGCGGCTCAAGTGGCCCTGCGCAGACAGCCCACCAAAACTGGGTGCGTGCCCCATGTACATCTCGATTGGTGCGCGGTACTCCAGCCAGAGATTCGTGTCCCGGTTGCGAATGGTGGCCGGAAAGCGCTTCGTGTCCTCGGGCAGCGAGGCGAAGTAGGTGCTCAGCAGCTCATAGGCATTGTGGATCCTCACTCGCTCGAGGGTGAGTCTGACCTCGGGACGTCCCAGGCGCGCTTGCCACCGTTTCAATGTGCCTTGCAGCGGCTGGCGCGAGGACAGGCAGATCAAGTCCTTCTCGATCAAGAAGATCGCGACGTGGGGGAACGTGTCTCCCAGCGTTCGCAGCATCACGTTGAGCGTCTTGTCCGAGAGCTCGTAGAACTGAATCCACTGGCAGAACAAGCCTTCCGGACTCAGGCGAGTCTTGACCTGCTCATAGAACTCCGTCGTGAACAACGAGCTCACGCCAGCGATCCACGGGTTGGAGGGCTCCGAGATGATCACGTCGTACTGCTGGGGGCGATAGCGCAGGAAGCTGCGACCGTCCTCGATGTGGAGGCGTACGTTCTTGCGCTCGAGCACGTCATCATTGATCGACTGGAAGTAGCTGGAAGCCGCCACCACGGCAGGCTCCAGCTCGACCACGTCGATTGATGTCCCGGGGTGGGCCGCAACGGCCCGGACGGTCGCCCCGCTTCCCAGTCCGATCACGCAGACGTTGTTCGGTGCTGGGCAGAGCAGCATCGGTAGATGGCCGAGCAGGTACTGGGTCTGCAGGTCCAGTCCGCTCGATGCGTCGGTCTTGCCGTTGACCTTGAGCCAGGTGGATTGCGGATCACGGTAGACGGTCACGGTCGAGCCCAGCCCTTCACGGGCGAACAGCAGATCACCGGACAGTTGTTTGTCGGATTCGACGAGGATTCGCCTGAAGACGCCATTGTGCAGCCGGGCCATATCCACGGTGGGCGAGATCAGCAACAGCGCGAGCGCACCGCCGATTCCGCCGAGAGCCCAGAGCCCACGGCGGGCTCGCGTCAGGTCGCTATCGGTCAGCAGCAGCACCACTCCCAGGCCGACGCCAGTCGCTCCAGCGTAGAGCATGGCCCGGGTCACGCCGAGCCAGGGCAGCAGGACGAATCCAGCCAGCAGTGATCCGAGGATCGAGCCCAGGGTGTTGGCCGCGTAGATCCCCCCCACGGCACGCCCCGCGTCGCCGTTATCAGCATGGTGCGCCGCGATGGCGAGCGGCACGGTGGCACCCATGGCCAGCGTCGGCAGAAACAACAAGGATCCCGCGATCACTCCCTGGGTCGCGAACAGCAGCCCGATTCGGGAGCCGACCTTGGCTGCCAGAGTCGAGAACAGAGTGGGGAGCTGGTCGACCAAGAACAAACCGCCAACCACGCTGAGTGACGTGATCACGATCAGCAGGGCCAGCCAGGCCCGGTGGGCTCTGTGGGGTGCCCAGCGTCCTGCCGCCAGGCTACCCAGGCCGAGACCGATCAGGTAGGTGGTCAAGATCACCGAGAAGGCATACGTCGAAGAGCCGAGTATGGGAGCCAGCAAGCGTGTCCAGCCGATTTCGTAGAACAAGGCCAAGGCTCCGCTACCGAACAGCGCTGCCAGCAGAATCGGTGATGCGCCAGCGGGTCCGACGTGGGGTGGGAGCGGCGTTGCCTGTTCCGGTTCGGTGTCCGCCAGGAAGGCGAGCACGGCGACCAGCAGGCCGGCGCCGACCGCGACATGGACCGTTCGCTCCAGGGCCAGCCAGGGTAGCAGCCAGAAGCCGGTGGCCAGCGTGCCAGCAGCGGCACCGAGGGTATTGATCCCGTAGAGCCAGCCAACGACACGTCCGAGGGCCCGGTCTCGAGCCATGCCTGCCGTGAGAACCGGTAGCGATGCCCCCATCAGGCCGGCGGGAACCAACAGCAGGAAAAAGGTCAGCAGGAAGCGGGCCAGCACGAACGCGCCAAAGTCGAGCTGCAGGTAGAGCGGCTCGATCAGGGTGTCGAGGGATCTCAGCAGGGGCACCGAGATCAGGCCGCAGGCGGCGATCCCCAGCTCGAGCAGGGCGAAGGCGCGCAGTGGGCGCTTGATCTGGCTGGCGCGCCTGCCGGCCCACCAGCTGCCCAGTCCGAGCCCTCCCATGAACGCTGACACGACCGTCGAAATGGACCAGGCCGAGCTGCCGAACTGCAGCGAGAGCAGCTTGATCCAGGCCACTTGATAGGCCAGCCCACAGGCTCCCGAGAGCAGGAACAGTCCCCCGGCGACAAGCAGAATACGATTCACGGAGCCCAGGTATAGCGTATGCGCAATGTCCGACGGATCGACTTTTTGGGATTTTCGCGATTCCTCCCTGTTGTTGATCCGGCACCGTACCGCAGTACAATCCCGGCGTGTACAAGGGCAAACGGATTCTGGCCGTCGTGCCGGCACGCGGCGGGAGCAAGGGTGTTCCACTGAAGAATATCCAGCCGGTCAACGGTGTCCCGCTGGTCGCGCTCGTCGGCCAGCTGATCGCACAGGTCGAGCTGATCGACCGGAACTACCTCTCCAGCGACCACCCCGAGATCGTCGAGGTTGGCCGCCAGGCCGGGTTGGAGGCCCCTTTTACTCGTCCGGAGGACCTGTCAGGTGACCGGATCAGTGACCTGCAGGTGCTGCATCACGCCGTTCCCGCGATGGAAGCTCATGATGGCGCACCGTTTGACGTGATTGTCATGCTGCCGCCGACCTCTCCGTTGCGGCGAGCGGAGCACGTCGAGCAGGCGATCCGGAAGTTGGTCGACGGGGGCTGGGATGCGGTCTGGACCATCTCCCAGTCGGACTCCAAGGCACACCCACTCAAGCAGCTGACCTTCAAGGAGGAGCAGCTTGGTCTCTACGACCCGGCGGGTGGCCAGATCATCGCTCGCCAGCAGCTCGACACGCTGTATTACCGCAACGGCGCGGCCTACGTCTTCACTCGGGAGTGCCTGCTGGGGCAGAACACGATCATGGGGGCTCGCACGTCTGCCGTGTTGATCGACGAGCCGATGGTCAGCATCGACACCCACTTCGACTTCGAGCTCGTCGAGTGGTTCATCTCACGGTCCTAGAACCGACTCGCCGAGGTTCAGCAAGAAGCGGTTGGTCGCCAGGCTCTGCGCATACTGCGCCATCAGGGATGGGCTCCCTGGCGCGGCAGCGGTCGATGAAATCCCGCTGGCACACGTCATTCGCTCTGGTGCCTGTGCCCGCGAGGATGTCGTCCGGGCGGCCCTCGCCGGGTCCTCGAGGACCCGGCGAGCTGGGCCAACTCCTTACAAGATCCGGGAGTGGGCGTTATCATATCGCCATGAACCGTTTCAAAGGGACTGATACCTACGTCCTCGACCCGGAGCTCGAGGAGATCGTCAACATCACTCTGGGCCTGGAGATGCCGCTGCTGCTGAAAGGCGAGCCGGGGACCGGGAAAACGCTGCTGGCCCACGAGGTGGCGCGCGCACTGAAGATGCCGCTGCTGATCCTCAACGTGAAGAGTTCGATGAAGGCCGTGGAGGCGCTGTACCACTACGACACCCTGACCCGCCTCAACGACAGCCGATTCGGGGACTCCGACCGAGACGTGCACAACATTCGGGACTATATCCGGATGGGCAAGATCGGGCAGGCGTTCACGTCGCCCGAGCGAGCGGTGCTGCTGATCGACGAGATCGACAAGGCGGAGTCGGAGTTTCAGGATGACCTGCTGGATGTGCTGGACCAGATGGCGTTCGACATCGTCGAGGTCGACGAAACGGTGACAGCGGTGCATCGCCCGGTGGTGATCATCACCTCCAACGCCAAGCGGGACCTGTCCGATCCGTTCCTCGGCCGATGCAGTTTTCACCACATCGCCTTTCCGGATCGGGAGATGATGGAGCGGATCGTCTACGCCCATTACCCGGACATCGAGGAGCGGCTGGTCGAGCAGGTGGTGGAGATGTTCTATCGGCTGCGCAGTGTACCGAGGATCGAAAAGAAGCCCGCCACGCGTGAACTGATCAACTGGATTCGCGCCTTGCTGATCGAAGATCTCGACTCGAAACGTCTGCTGCGCCGTGCTCCGTTTCTCGGTGTGCTGCTGAAGAAGTCGGAGGATCTGCAGCTGGGTCGCGAGGCACTCGGGATTCGATAGCGGTGTTCGCCTCGTTTTACCGTTCGCTACGCGACTCTGGAGTGCCGGTCCGGCCGACGGCCTACCTGACGCTGCATCGCGCGTTGCGGATGGGAATGGCCAAGAATGGACTGACCAGCTTCTACCGACTCTGTCGAGCGGTGTTGATCAAGAGCGAGAAGTACTTCGACATCTATGACCGGGTCTTTCTGCAGCACTTCAAAGGGGCCGTCGGAGGGGAGTTGAGCGACACGCTGCTCGAGGCGCTGGACCAGTATCTGGCGGAGTGGCTGGAGGACCCGCTGGTCCGGACCCTGCTGACCGATGAGGAGCGTGAGACACTCAGCACCGAGGAGCTGCTGGCTCTGTTCGAACAGCGCCTGGCCGAACAGCAGGGGCGCCATGATGGCGGCGGCAAGTGGATCGGCACGGGCGGAAGGTCGCCGTTCGGGCACAGCGGGCGGCTGCCGGGTGGCGTTCGGATCGGGGGGAGTTCGAGAATGGGCTCGGCGATCAAGGTGGCTGGCGAGAGGCGCTGGCGGGACTACTCCAACACCCAGGTGATCCGCGAGCAGCAGGTGGGGGAGGCGATTCGCCGTCTACGGCAGATGAAGAAGGTCGGAGCAGAGCGGTTACTGGACATCGACGAGTCGATCCACCGGACGGTCAAGCTCGGTGGCGAGATCGAGCTGGCCTTCTCCAAGGATCAGCAGAACAAGGTGCGCGTGATACTGATGCTGGACAACGGCGGCTGGTCGATGGATCCCTACATCTCGCTGGTCAGTCAGCTGTTTCAGCACGTCCGGGGCCAGATCAAGGAGCTCAAGACCTATTTCTTCCACAACTGCGTCTATGAGACGGTCTGGACCGATCCTCGCCGGGTGCAGGGGGTCCCGACCGAGGAGATCCTCCGTCTCCCGCGGGACTACAAGCTGATCGTCGTGGGAGATGCGTCGATGGCACCCGAAGAGCTCGAGACGCGTGGAGGAGCGATCTATCGCTGGAGGAGCGATACCCCCTCGGGGAAACAGTGGCTGCGCCAGCTCGCCGAACGATTCGACCGGGGGATCTGGATCAACCCGATCCAGAAGGACCGTTGGCGGCGGGCTTACGGAGCGTACACGATTGCCCGCATCGGCGAGCTGCTGCCGATGTTCGACCTCTCGCTGGGGGGGATTGAACAGGCCGTCGATCACCTGAACCAGAAGCGCGTCGGATGACCGGAGGAAGCCCGTTCAACTTTTCGAGTCCCGCCGAGTGGCTTCAGCTCAAAGGACACGGCAAAGAGGTGCTCACCGCCGATTTTCATCCGACCGGACGCTGGGTGGCCAGCGGCGGCACCGACAACTCGATCCGGGTCTGGGACCTGGAAGAGCAGAAGAGAACCCACAAACTGGCCAATCACAGCGCGGCGGTCCCGGCGGTTCGCTTTCATCCCGGCGGCGAGCTGATCGCGTCGGCCGGGTTGGACGGCAAGGTCTTCTTTCTCAAGTTCCCCGAGATGACCATGTTCTGGAGCTCGGAAGGGTTCCGCGGCAAGAGCGGTGATTTGCAGTTCGATCCCTCCGGACGATTTCTGGCGGCCAGTGGTCTGGATGGCTCGGTCAAGATCTGGGAGGTGCCAGGCGGCGGGCTGCACAAGGAGTGGAAGGCCCACGAAAAGACCGTCAGCGCCATCCGCTTCCATGCGGGTGGCGGGCTGATGGCCACGGCGTCCCTGGATGGCTCGGTCAAGATCTGGGAGTTTCCGGACTGCACCGAGCGTGCGGAGTTTCAGGGGCATGACGGCCCCGTACTCTGTCTGGACTTTCACCCGGACGGTCGCTTGATGTCGACCGGCTCGCAGGATAAGGCGGCATTCATCTGGGATTATCCGCGGAGCGAGATCGTTCACGAGCTGCATCTCCACGCCGGCTTCGTGACTGCCTGTCGATTTCATCCCCAGTCGATGGTGCTGGTCACCGGGAGCAACGACAGCACGATCAAGTTCTGGGAAGCCCGTAGCGGTAAGCTGCTCGGCAACATCAAGGGTGTGAACTGGACGATCCACGAGCTGGCCTTCGACCCTGAAGGGCGGCGGATGGTGGCAGCCAGTACTGACAAGAGGCTGCGCATTTGGGACCTGAGGCAGCGATAGCCGGCGGCCTTCTCCCAGAACAGGCCGACCGAATCGACAGATCGCCTGACAAGCGTGGGCTTTCGTTGACCAGGCTGGCCGGAGCGAACGAAGTCTGGAAGTAAACCAAGGGCTGCCCTGGGGTGTCTTGGACCTGCAATGGGCTCTTTATCAGGGCCGCATGCCAGAAGCGGGGCGAGCCGCTCGGGAGGTTGCCGCGGCGACGGGCCGCTGAGGCCCGAGGGCTGCGCCGACCGCCGCCAGAAGAGCGCCGCCGGGTGGAAGCTGACCCGAATCGTCACGTTTGAAAAGAAGTTTGGCAGGCGCTTTCGGGTCCTGCAAGGTTCCTGGAAGGCATAGGTAGGGTGTCACGTCGGACTCAGGAGTTGCACGCTGCAATTTGTGTGTTGGGTGCAATGGGTGGTATCCCGCCACTTTTATGGCGGGTAGGGCACAGTGTGCACAAATCACCAGAGGTTAGGCGCATGACTAATCGATCGAACGAGCCGCTGCAGGAAACGGTTGCATCGCTCAGAATAGAGCTGGAGGGCATCCGCGGGCTGCTTGACGCCCGGCGCCGCCACGTGCGGCGAGTCGGGCTGGCGTTGACCCTGGTGCTGGGGTTCGTGGTGGTGGTCGCCGCGGTCAAGGTCAAGGGGGGTAATCTAGAGATCTGGGAAGCCGGCGGTTCGAACCCCAAGTCGAGCTACGAGGTCAAGCTGCTCGGAACCAACAGCATCGGGACGCAGCGGTCGATCTTGGGTTTTGTCTATGGTGACTACGGGTTCTCCCGGTGGTCGTGCTTCCGCGTATACTAGCGCAAAATCCTGACCGCTGACGGAGGACTTGCGGGGCCCCGGGCGTGATGTCGGTCGCTGATGCCTGCTTCTGACGGGCCCGGATGATCACGTCCGGGTGGCCGGGTCGGCGATCAGTCGAGGCCGATCGCCAGCCGGACCGCCTGCTCGGGGGTCTCGGCCGGGATGATCTCGAGTCCCCCGGCCCGCGCGGGGTCGAGCGTCCAGCTGCCCAGGCCGACCACCCGGCGGCCGTTCTTGAGCGCCAGCGCGATCTCGGAGAGCGTGCCGAGCGCGCCGCCGACCGCGATCACCGCGTCGCCGGAGAGTGCGACGATCAGGTTGCGCGCCTCGCCGATGCCGGTGGGGATGGCGATGTCCACGTGGGCGTTGGCTGCCGAGTGAGCCGTCCCGGGCAACAGGCCGACGGTCAGACCGCCGGCTTCGGTGGCCCCCTTGCAGGCGGCCTGCATCACTCCGCCGAGTCCCCCGCAGACCAGCACGGCGCCCTGGCCGGCGATTTCCCGGCCCACCGCCTCGGCGACGGCCAGGGTCTGAGCGTCGGCGGCGCCGGCGCCGACGACGGCGATCGCGCGGCGCCTCATTTCAGCGGCCGGTGCGTTTTCCACCAGTCGTGCCAGCGCTGCAGCGCTTTCTTGCGAGCTTCTGGGGTGCCCCGGTAATTGAAACCACGCCACTGACCCGTCGTGTTGCGTAGCGCGGTGACCGCCGCGCGGCGCTCCTCCGCGGGGTCGTGGCGGGAGATCGGCGTGCACAGC
>CAZANL010000011.1:17460-21696 GCA_964486115.1 uncultured Planctomycetota bacterium | reverse complement strand
CAGGCACCGCACTCGGCACTCTCGCCGCTGTCTGGCTGGGTTTCCGAGCGTCTTTCGGGCCAGCCGGAGAACTGCGAAAAGAGAGATTTGTCACTATCGACAGAGTGGCTTGTTGCCGGGACCCAGACTCCGTATCATTAACAAAAACAGTGAATTCAAGTAGACTGTCAATGAGACGCATGCGGTTCAGTCTGACTGTGGTCGCCAGCCTGGCCCCCGTACGAGTTCGACCTTGTTGAATTCCCGATCGCCACTGTCTTGAAAATCTCCTCCTTCATACGCCATCAAGCACTTGGCTCCATGAGATGGATATTTGGCAGGGCTCCCGTGGATGATCACGCTCCTCTAGAATAACGTCTAGAAGATCCGCCATGACTGAAGACGCCCCAGCGGCAGCGGCAGGCACACGCCCACGGCCTATGCATCCGATCCTGTTCGCGATGTTCCCGGCCATCGCGATCTACTCTCAGAACACGCACTACCTCCCATGGACCGCGCCCGTCATGCCAACACTCGGAATCGCCGGCCTCACTGCGCTGGGGTGGGGGGGGGTGCATCTGGTATTCCGCAACGCCTCGGCCAGCGCCCTGATCACCTCCGTGTCCCTTTGGCTGTTGTTCACTTTCGGGCCGATTCACGATCTGGCGCTCACAATCAAGGTCGAAGGCATGACGACCGGCCGGGCCCGATTCATCGGCCCGCTCTGGGCGCTGATCTGGTGTGCCGGCTGCTACGCAACGTTTCGGGCCAGGGAGCGGCTCGAACTCGCGACCCGCATGGCAAACCGCCTCGGCATGATCCTGCTCTGTGTTTCTCTGACCTCCACGCTGATCGGGCATCTCGGCGGAGGCCCGCGCGCGGACCCCCAGGCGAGCCTCGTCGACGAGATCGCCTTCGACCCAGAAGCCCCGGACCATCTGCCCGACATCTACTACATCGTTCTGGACGAGTACGGTCGCGCCGACGTGCTCGAGGCCCTGTACGCACACGACAACCGGGCGTTCCTCGAGGCACTCGAAGCGCTGGGCTTCGTCGTTGCGGACCAGAGCACTTCAAACTACCCGTTCACGCATCAGTCTCTTCCATCGACGATGAACCTCGACTACGTCAGCAGGCTGGTCAGTGGCGTGACGCCTGAAACGTTCGACTTCGACCCGCTGTACAGGCTCTCCCAGGACAGCCGCGTCGTCCGAATCCTGACCCGTCGATTCGGATACCGTTTTGTCGCGTTCGAGACGGGGTACCACCTGACCAGCTGCGTGCAGGCAGACCAGTATCTCGCTCCTGGGCTCTTTTACTGGGGCGAACTCGAGAACGCACTGTTCCACCTCACGCCGATACCCGAGATCGGCCTCAAGATCGCGGGGCGGGGCGCGTGGCGCGGCACCCGCAGGCACCGAGCGCGTGTGCTGTACACGCTCGAGCAACTCCCCAAGGTGACCGAAATGCCGGGGCCGACTTTCACCTTCGCTCACATCCTCTGTCCCCACTCGCCGTTCGTATTCGGGGAGAACGGCGAGGAGATCTCGAACCCCTTGGAGGCGGATGGCCTGGAGCCCTTCAGCACGGTGCTCGCGCGAGAAGGGCGGACGATCGGACAGGAGTACAGGCGCCTGTACCGCGCTCAGCTGGCCTACATCAGTCGGAGGGTCCTCGAGGTCGTCCGGCAAATCCTGGCCCGCTCGAAGACCCGGCCGATCATCATCATTCAGGGAGATCACGGGCCATCTTCGACCTTCCCCAATGCCGGCGATTACTGGGACCGGTCGGAGGACGCAGAGATCCGCGCGGTGCAGCACTGGGAGCGATTCGGCATCCTCAATGCCATGCTGCTGCCGGGACGCAAGCCCGACTGGCTCCGCCCCCAGCTCTCGGCAATCAACACCTTCCGCGGCATTCTCAAGGAGTACTTCGGCGCACGCCTGGAGCTGCTACCTAACCGCCAGTGGTGGACCGAGTATGCCCTTCCCTATGGGTTCACGGAGGTCGCGCCGCAAACGAACAGGACGAAGCTTCAGAACGGCCTGCGCAAGATCCTGGGCCCGCGCTAGCAGCCAGAGGATACGGTCGCGCACTCCAGTTGCTGCTCAACGCAACGGCGCAAGCTGTGCCCACGGCCTGTTCCTCGACGAGCCCCGTGCCCGTGGCTTCGAGGTGGCGGGGGGCGAGCCGGCGGACGGCCCGGCCGGCTACGCGCGGGAGACGCTCGGGCTCGACGCTGCGCTTCTCTTGCCGGAGGTGCTGCACGGCGACATCGACCCAGGTCACGGCCGGGGACCTCTGGTGACCGAGGCCCCGAGCACTGGGGTATCGATGCGGAGTACGCCACGATGCTCTTGACGCGGGCGTCTGCCTTGCTGGGGCCGGCGCTGGCCTCAGAACTCTAGCTCCCGCAGGGTCCATGGCGAGGAACCTCGGACGGCCAGCGCGCCAGTATAGCCGGCGGGTGCCTTCAGCGCGGTCAGCTGCCAGCCGGCTAGCACATCCGGATCCAGGCGGGATGCGATCAGCTGCGCCGGTCTGTCGGGGCACACGGCCACGTCGAACCGATCGAGCGGCAACTGCAGCCCGTCGCCGACTCCCTTGATCAGCGCTTCTTTGCGGGTCCAGCAGGCAAAGAAGCCGGGGATGAACTGGGGCAACTTGGCCAGCGTCTGGTTCTCGAGTGCGGAGAAGGTGGAGCGTGCGATCGCGTGGGCGTCTTCGAGGTCCCGGACGAACTCGATGTCGACGCCGAGCTCATGGTCGGCGCTGATCGCGACCATGGCCATCTCGTGCGAGTGACTCAGGTTGAACTGGAGCGACAGTCCCTCCAGGGCAGGCTTGCCGAACGGTCCGTGTCGGAAGCGAAGGGCCACCGGGTCGATCCCCAGGTGAGTGCCCAGCAGGGTGCGCAACACGGCGTGTGCGATCACGTACCGCCGACGGAGCGGGGCGGTGACGAAGCGGTCCGCACGGTCTCGCTCCTCGGCCGACAGCAGCCGCTCCATCCCGTGGGTCGGCCGACCCAGCGGGATCTGCCAGACCTCGATCACCTCCGGCGCGTGGGTCATGGGCCCATGCTAGCATGCGCGAGACGCCGCACCCCTCCCCGGGTTACGGCGTTTGGGTTGTTCGGCCCAGCGGGGTGTCGCTCAGCTGGCTACACCACTACGTTCGGGTCGTAGGAGCCAGTGGTTCGAATCCAGTGACTCCGATCAATAAGGTGGGGCAATTCTTGGGCTTCAGGGTCGATTGTAGTGGAGCACGAGGGCGGTGGAGGTTATTTTCTGACCCGTTTCGTGCGGGCTCTGGTGAGCAGATGGCAGCCTCGCCTTCGAGCGGCCGATAGTATTTGATGGGTGGGGCTTATCCTACCTGCGTGCCTCGGCCCCACTTGCGGGCAAGAGGACATTTCGGAGTGGAGTCATGAAGGACCACACGAGGGTCTTGGTCTGCGGGATTGGTGGCGCCTCGTTGGGAACCGAGATCGTCAAGTCGCTGGCGCTCGCAGGCGAGTACGAGATCTTCGGCTGCGACATCTCTCCGCTCGCCTACGGTCATGCGATGGGGGAGTTGGTCGAGCGTACCCACGTTGTCGATCGGAGTCGGTATGTCGAGAGCGTCCTCGACGTCTGCAGGTCCTCTGGGGTCCGGTACGTGATTCCAGGTGGAGAGCAGCCGATGGTACTTCTAGGCCAGGCCAAGGACCAATTAGTGGCCGCAGGACTGACCTTGGTCGGGAACGACCAGGCGGTCGTCACGCGTTTTTCGGACAAGGCCAAGACCTTCGAAGCGCTTGCCGAACTTGGATTTCCGATTCCTCGCACCCGGGAGGCGACCGAACGCGCCGACCTGGATGGCTTCGTCTTCCCGGCGATTGTAAAACCTGCGACCGACTCGGGCGGGAGCACATTCGTCTTTCTGGCGAAGGATCTCGAGGAGGCCTGGCTTTATGTCGCGCACCTGCGACATAATGACCGAAAAGCAATCGTCCAGGAGTATATTCCGCACGAGGAGGGCGAATTCACCATCGGCGTTCTGTCCCTGCCGGATGGCCGGATTCTGTCCTCTGTCGCGTTACGCCGGCTGTTCCACTCCAAACTCTCGGTGCAGTTCCGTGGCGCGAGTGGACTGATATCGTCTGGCTACAGCCAAGGGCTGATCGATGACTTTCCGGAGCTGCACGAGCAGGCAGCAGCAATCGCCCGCGGGATCGGCAGCTGCTGCGCAGGCGTCGGCGGCGCGGACGGCCTC
>CAZANL010000011.1:10251-17450 GCA_964486115.1 uncultured Planctomycetota bacterium | reverse complement strand
CCGATCAATCTGCAGGCTCGTCTGAAAGACGGTGTCCTCTACCCCTTTGAGATCAATCCCCGATTCTCTGCATCGACCTATTTGCGAGCGCTCGCGGGAGTCAACGAAGTGGATCTGTTCTTGCGTCATCTGGTGACCGGGGATGTACCGAGTGTGGGTGCCGTGCGCCCGGGGCATTATCTTCGTACCCTGGGTGAGACATTCGTCCCGCTCGACGGAGTCAGCGCGTGAGCATACGCTGGATCACCGAGCATCTGGGCACGGCACCATACGGTCAGTTCGCAGTGCCAAAGAACGCCCATGTTGTCGATGTTCGCGACATGGTCGACCAGTCGGGCAACACCGCTGACCTTGCAATGGCGAAGGTCGATGACGGTGCCGCCGCCCTGCGCCGGGGCCAGACCGTGGTCGTGTGTTGCGACTACGGCATCTCGCGTTCCAACGCAGTAGCGGCCGGCGTTCTTGCTCGGTACGAGGGCGTGCCGTACGATTCCGCGGTGACCCGAGTCATGGAGGCGACCGGCGAATGCCGAATGCAGATCGGAGTGGTGCACGCCGTTCGGGCGGGACTCGAGGGGGACGAGTCGGGAGACGAGGACTCGCGGCTGTTGGTGACCGGGGTGCCGGGCATCGTGGGGACCGCATTTCTGAATCGCGTGGGCGACCAGGCTGACATCATCGCTCCCCGTCCCACCGAATTGGATCTGTTAGGGGGCGCGGTGGAGCTGGATCTGATTGTACGACGCCAGCGTCCGAGTACGGTGTTGCACCTTGCAAATCCCCGAATGTACACCGTATCTCCTGCGCTGGGCGAGACGTTGGTGATGCTCAAGAACGTCATCGATGTGTGCCTTGCACAAGATCTGCGACTGATCTACCCATCTAGCTGGGAGGTCTTCAGCGGGTACCGCTCCAACGGCCTCCTGGCCACGCCCGAGCTGCCCGCGAACCCGGGTGGAACCCACGGTCAGACAAAGCTATTGGCCGAAGTACTGCTTGAGCATCATCAGCGGCACAGCGGTTTGAAATTGACGTTGCTCCGGGCTCCGCCCGTCTATGGCGCGGGCGACCAGCCGAAGTTCATCCAGCACTTCATTGCCAAGGCTTTGCGGTCGGAGCCAATCCACACCCACCGGTATCGAAATGGCGATCCCGGGTTGGATCTGCTGCACATCGACGACTTCACGGCGCTGCTCGATGCGGTTTGCGCGAACCCGTTCGATGGCGTGATCAACGCCGGGACCGGGAAGCTGACTACGACTCCGGAGATTGCTCGGTGCATCGTCGAGTTGGCTGATTCCAAATCCGCGATTGGATACCGCTCGATTCACAGATACGCGCCAAACATCCAGATGGACATCACAGAGACCTGCGCGATGTACGATTGGCAGCCGCAGGTGTCGTTGATCAACGGGCTCTCGCAGCTCGTCGCGCTGCATCGAGTCGATTGCGTACAGGGAGATACCAGTGAGCAATGAAAAGGCAAGGCAGGAAGGCTACGAGTGGGAGCGACGCACCCACTACGCGACTTACAGTGTGATGCTGGGCGAGTACCTCGCTCAGTCCATCATCGAAAACGCGGCAGGCGGATCCTTGCTGGACCTTGCGTGTGGCGACGGTACGCTGACGAAGCTGTTGGTCGAGCACTTCGAGCGTGTCGTGGGCGTGGACGCGGCGGCCTCACACCTCGAAAAAGCCCGGTCACACTGTCCGGGGGCCGAGTTTCACGAAGCCTTGATCGAGGAGTTGGCTCTCGAAGAGCGGTTCGATGCCGTCACGATGGTCTGCCTGCTCGAACATGTCGTCAACCCGATCGCTGTACTGAAGCACGCAACGTCGTTCCTCAAGCCCGACGGCACGATCATCGTGTATGTGCCAAATGCTCATGCGATCAATCGGAGAATCGCCGTCGAGATGGGCACGCTCGAGAGCATGGAAGAGCTGTCGCCTTTTGATATCGACATCGCTGGGCACCGCCGCTCGTATACACTGGACTCACTGGCGGACGAGTTCGAGGCGGCTGGGCTTGAGGTCGTGAAGACGGGCGGCGTGTTCTACAAGATGCTGTCCACACCTCAGATCGACTGGCTCCTTTCGCAGGGTAGGTGGGAGGGCAACGAGTTCGGGTGGGGTCGAGTTGGCGCCAAGCCGAAGGACTGGCGGCGAGAGTTCTGTCGGGCCTGTTACGAAATTGGCAAGACCCGCCCCGAAGACACCAACGTCATCTTTGCCTGTGCCAGGAGGAAGAGCGGATGAACCGAGCTGTTAACGACCGTGAAACAATCGCGCGGATGCACGCCGATGCAGCGCTTCGCGCCCGGATTGCTGAGCTCCGCATGGACTTCGTACGTTATCGCTACACCTACAACTTCACCTGGCTAGACCGACCGATTATCCAGCTACCCGAAGACATCGTGATGATGCAGGAGCTGATCTGGCAGACGAAGCCTGACGTGGTGGTCGAGACTGGCATCGCCCACGGTGGCGGCCTGATCTTGCACGCATCGATTCTACAACTGCTGGGGGGCGACCGCTTCGTCATCGGCGTGGACATTGATATCCGGGACCACAACCGCGAAGCGCTGGAACAGCACCCGTTGTGCGGAAAACTGCGTTTGATTGAGGGGTCATCGACCGACCCCGACATTGTTGAGCAGGTCAAGAGTCTGTGCGCGGGTTTCGCGCGCGTGATGGTTCTGCTCGATTCGAACCACACGCATGAGCACGTCCTGGCCGAGCTGCGTGCGTATCACGAGCTGGTTGGTGAGGGACTGTATCTCGTGGTCATGGACACTGCGATCGAGGATCTGCCCGACGACACGTTCCTGGACCGTCCATGGAACAAGACGAACAACCCGAAGACAGCTGTCTGGGAGTTCCTCGAGGAAAATGATCGGTTCATGATCGATCGGCAGATCGAGGACCGATTGATGTTCACGGTAGCGCCCGATGGCTATCTGCGATGCACGAAGGATGCTGGATCGAAGGAGCTGACAGGCCTGAGTGAATAGGGCCGGATGCCAAATGCGGCAGGCATGGACCTGCGAGGCCGAGTCGTCGCGTGGCCTTCCGCGAGCTGGACCTGGTCGGCTCGCTCGTCTGTCGACGTGGACGGTGCACGTGCTGGAATTGAACGCCGCTTGCGGTGGCCCCAAAGAAGCCGAGTTACTTGGTGTTGATGTTGACATACGGGCCAAGATCGGGGGGCGATCGAAGCGCAGCCGATGTTTCGACGCATTTCGATGATTGAGGGCGACAGCATCTCGGCTGACGTCATCGAGCAAGTCCACGCAAAAGCGGCAGGCAGGCAGCTGGCCTTGGTCTCTTTGAACAGCAATCACACCCCGCCCTGCGCACTCGAGCTGAGCAACAGCCAGGTGGGTCGAGTCTGCACGGGGCTGAAAATGGCCCTGTCGTCTTGACAGGGGGGTATCATGGGGTAGCTTTCGATTGGCCTGGCAGGAAGAACCAAGATGGAACTAATCGAGTTAGAACGGGGCGACGTATTCGGTGTCACCAGCAATAGCAGGATCGCCCCCGCGGTGCATCAGGCGCCGGAGGGAGTCCTACGCAGCGACCGGCGCGACCTCCACCATGGCAACGGGTTCGAGAACCACTTCCTGGAAGTATTCAACGGTCCGATCATGGGTCATTGCCACCAGAAGATAGCGGCCGGGGGACCCTCCGGGTCGGCGCACTGCACGAGCCGCAAGATCCCGATCGCGCGAGCCAACCGAGGCAGCTAAGGTCCGTGAAACCGCTGATCACCTTCGGCTTGCCGGTCTACAACAGCGCCGCGCACGAGCCGCTGTTGCACCGCGCGCTGAACTCGCTGCTGGCTCAGACCTGCTCCGGCGTGGAGATCGTCATCAGCGACAACGGCTCGCAAGACCGAACCGGGGAGATCTGCCGGGAGTACGCCCGCGAGCACTCCAGCATCCGGTATCATCGATTCAGCTGTAACTACGGAGTGGTGAACAACGTGCGCCAAGTGGTGCGCATGGCTCAAGGCGAGTACTTCACTCTGGCCGGGGACGACGATTGCTGGCACCCCGGCTTCGCCGAGCGGCTGGTCCAGCGACTGGAGCAGACCCCTGACGCGGTGGTGGCGATGTGCCGCGTGGAGCAGTACACCCCTGCCGGAGAGCTACTCGACATCCTGGGTTTCCAGGGCATCGACTGTCCAGAGAACCAGAGTCGGCTGGTGCTGGCCATGGCGCTGCTGCGTAAGCGCGGGCCGTCGGGCAAGAAGGTGAAGAACAATCTCTTCGTAAAGGGCGTGTTCCGTAGTCGAATCTTCAAGGGCATCATCTTGGGGCATCGGATGCCGGTGGTCAACAATAACGAGCGGGAGCTGCTGTGCGAGGCGGCCCTGGCGGGGAGGTTTCTCTATCTGGACGAATGTCTGTTACACAAGAACGTCTGGCCGCGTTCCTTCGTCAAGCGCAATTCCAGTGACCCGCTGGTGCTACAGAAGAGAGCGCAGGGATGGCTGCGTCAGACCTGGTTGCTGACGTTGCGGCTCGGGAGGTCGCGCATCCTGACCGTGCGGGACAGGCTGCTGATGGTTCCCGTGCTGGCCGATCACTGCTTGAGGATGGCTGACTTACGCTGCCGCCGCCTGGCCGAGGCAGTGCTTCCGGCCCAGCTCCAGCAGCTGATCAAGGCCGGCCTGACGTGTCTGCGACGCCTCCGGGGTCCGGGATGAGCCGTATTCCCGTCGCTGGGCCGTGGATCACCGAAAAGGAGATCGCCTACGTCACCGATGCGGTGACCCGCTGCTGGTACGACCAGTCCGGTGAATACAATCTGCGGTTCGAGCAAGCCTTCGCAGCCCACACCGGTCGGCAGTTCGCGATCTCCTTGCCCTCCTGCACGTCCGGGCTGCACCTTGCGCTAGCCAGCCTGGGAATCGGCGAGGGGGACGAGGTGATCGTTCCGGACGCGACCTGGATCGCCACCTCTGCGCCGATCAGCTACGTTGGTGCGACACCGGCTTTTGCTGACATCGACAAGGACTGCTGGTGTCTGACTGCCGAGTCGGTGGCGCGCTGCATCACTCCCCGCACGCGCGCGTTGATCGTCGTCGACCTCTACGGCAACATGCCTCAGTTCGGGCCGATCCTCGAGCTGGCCGAGCAACATGGCATCGCGGTGATCGAGGATGCGGCCGAGGCGATCGGCTCGACCTACGCAGGCCGGCCAGCCGGCAGCTTTGGCTGTTTCAGCACCTTCAGCTTTCACGGGTCGAAGACGCTGACCACCGGGGAGGGCGGTATGCTGACCACGGACGACCCGGAGCTCCATGCACGGTGTCTGTTCCTGCGCGACCACGGGCGGGCGCCCGGCGACAAGATGTTCTACAATAGCGAGGTGGCCTACAAGTACAAGATGTCGAGCATGCAGGCAGCCCTCGGCCTGGCCCAGCTCGAGCGCATCCCCGAGCTGGCCGAGCGCAACCGAGAGGTGTTCGCCATGTACCGCGACGCGCTGGACGACATCCCCGGAGTCCGGCTCAATTCGGAAGCCCCCAACGTACGCAACACCTACTGGATGGTCACCGCGGTGCTGGCGCCCGAGCTGGAGCTGACCAAGGAGACCTTGATCGAGGCGCTGGCCCCGCAGGGAATCGACTGCCGTCCCTTCTTCTATCCGCTCAGCTCACTGCCTGCCTACGAGGGGTTGCCACAGGCCGAGCAGGCTCGCGAAGACAACGTGGTCTCCTACGGGATCTCCCCGTTCGGGGTCAACCTCCCCTCCAACAGCCTGATCACTCGCGACCAGGTTGGACAGGTCGCGCAGGCCTTGCGAGCGCAGCTGGAAGCCGCACGGCAATGAGGGTGGTGTCCCAGTCCATCGTTTCGGTGCCGGGAGGAGCGGTCGTGAGCAAGGAGGTGTTGACGTGATCGATGGTGTGCAGGTTGTTCCGCTCAGGCGGATCCCCGACGAACGTGGCACGATTTTTCACATGATGCGTTCTTCCGATGAGCATTTCTCACAGTTCGGTGAGATCTACTTCTCCTCGATATACCAGGGCGTGGTCAAGGGATGGCACCGCCATCGAGACATGACGCTGAACTACGCGTGCATCGTCGGACGGATCAAGCTCGTGCTGTACGATGACCGCGAGAACTCGCCCACACGGGGTGAGCTGATGGAGCTGTTCCTCGGTCCCGACAATTACGTGCTGACGATCATTCCGCCAGAGGTCTGGAACGGGTTCAAGGGCCTCAGTGACCCACACGCCATCGTGGCGAACTGCTGCACCCATTCACACGATCCCTCACGCAGCTCGCGCATGGATCCGTTCGACAACTCCATTCCCTATGACTGGGGATTGCACAACCACTAGACCAGCTCGACCTTCGGGCTGGGAATGATGAACCGGCCACCGTTCGTGGAATATTCCGCGAGCTGCCCGATGATTTCCTCCTTGAAGTTCCATGCCAGGATGACCACGTAATCGGGGTTGTCCTGGATCAGGCTCTTGGGAGATCTTATCGGAATCCGCACCCCCGGAATCGTGCGGCCCTGCTTGTGTGGGCTCCGGTCGGCGACATAGTCGATCTGCTCCTGACCGATCTCCATGAAGTTCAGCAGAATGGTTGCCTTTGCCGCGGCGCCATACCCGGCGATCGAATGTCCTTGCGCCTTCAGGGTGCTCAGCGTATCGGTCAATGTCGCACGAAGTGTGTGCACGTCTGCGGCAAAGGCCTCGTAGTATGCCGCACAAGTCATACCGACGCGGTCTTCCTCGAGTAGCGCTGCTGCAACCGAGGGGTCGGGAGTGGCGCTCCCCGCGTGGCCCAGAGTGACCAGCAGAGAGCCGCCGTGCAAGGCGATCTGCGTCACGTTCAGGATGTCGAGGGCAAAGCGCTGGAACAGGTGCTCCAGCGCGGTCACCGAGAAATAACAGAGGTGTTCGTGGTAGATCGTGTCGAACTGGAGTCCCTCGATCAAGCTCCGCGCGTAGGGGACCTCGATCAGGGCTCTTCCATCCTTCGCGAGGAGTTGCTTGATGCCGCCGACCACGCTGTGCAGTTGATCCACGTGGGCCAGCACGTTGTTGGCGTGAATCACCCGAGCCGAGATTCCCTCTTGCCGAAGAGTCCTTGCGAGGTCTAGAGAGAAGAACTCTCGACGGGTTGGAATCCCGTGCTGGGACTCCGCGACCGCTGCGACATTCTCCGCCGGCTCGA
>CAZANL010000011.1:3463-10241 GCA_964486115.1 uncultured Planctomycetota bacterium | reverse complement strand
ACCGGGATCCCGCGTTGCTGATAATATTGAAGTAGGTAGCCGTCGTTGCTGGCGATCTCCACCACGTGGTCCTGGCTGTCGAGCGAGAGCTGTTCGACCGTGTTTGCGGCCAGCTCGCACGCATGCTCGAGCATCGTGTCCGAGTAGGAGGAGAAGTACAGGTACTCGCGGAACAGGATGGACGGATCGACCGTCTCGGTGATCTGCAGCAGTGTGCAACGGGGACACCAGACCAGGTCGAGTGGGGCGCAGATGTCGTCCGACAGCGGTGCGTCGATCAACGGCAGCCGATTGGGCAGCGGTAGATTTCCCAGCGACAAGACCGGCTGGGTCTGCGGGTGGCCGCAGATCCGGCATTCGAACTGCAGGTCGGTCACGCGGAGTCGCCAAGGAGGCGACGATACCACTCGATAGTCCGGGTCAGCCCCTCCTCCAAGGAGAAGGTTGGTGTCCACTCCAGCATCTCGCGAGCCTTGGCCGCACTCAGGTGCTGATGTTGGATTTCGTTTTGGACCTCGTCACGGATCTCCGGTTCGAGCTCGGAGTCCATCAGGGAAAGAATGGTCCGGGTCAATTCGAGGACGGTGGCCTGATTCTCATTCGAGAAGTTGAAGGCCTCTCCCCGTAACTCGCTACGTTCGGCCAGCGCCGCCGCCATCGTCAGGTACGCGTTGACCCCGTCTTCCACGTAGAAATAATCGCGGATCAATGACCCGTCGGATCGAATGACCGGCCGGTTCCCGCGGAGAACGTCTCGAATCGTGCCGGGGACGATTCGATTCCAGTTGAGGTCGCCTCCGCCGAAGAAATTGCCACATCGCGTGATCGCCACCGGCAGCTCGAAGGTGTGCGCATACGACTGGGCAACCAGGTCGGCCGCGGCCTTGCTCGCATCGTAAGGGTGGCGCGGGCGGAGGGGCGTATCCTCGGTGTACGGCAGCTGGGAATGATCCCCGTAGGCCTTGTCGGAGGATGCGATGACCACGGCTTCGACGGTCGACTGGCCACGGCAGGCTTCCAGCAGGTTCCAGGTCCCCCGGACGTTGGATTCAAATGTGGACAAGGGGTTGCGATTGGCAATCGTCACGATCGTCTGCGCCGCGAGATGGAACACGGTCTGGATCTCGTATTCGTTGATGGCGCGGCTCAGCAACTCAACGTCGACGATGTCGCCCCGGACCACGCGAACGCTTTGCAGCTGGTTAGAGATCAGTCCGCTTTCAGGAATCCAGTCGCGGATGACGCAGACCACTTCCGCCCCCAGTTCGACCAGCCGAGCAGACAACCAGCTGCCGACCAGTCCGGTGCCCCCGGTGATCAGTACGCGGCGATCCTGCCAGGCCGAGCCTATTCTAGCCATGATGCCTCTCCCTGCTCCCACAACCGGCGAAGGAGGTTGACGTCCCGGAGCGTGTCCATGCACTGCCAGAACCCCGCATGGCGATATGCCGAGAGCTGCTCATCTGCCGCGAGTCGCTCCAGCGCGTCGGCCTCCAGCGAGGTCGAATCATCGGTCAGGTACCCCAGCGCAGCCGGTTCCATGATAAGGAAGCCGCCGTTGATCCAGCCTTCGCCGATCTGTGGCTTCTCGGTGAACTCCGACACCCGGTTCCCGTCAAACATGAGCGCACCGAATCGGGCCGGCGGGCGAACCGCGGTCAGCGTGGCCATTCGATCCTGGGCCTTGTGGAACTCGACAAGCTCCCCGATATCGACGTTGCAGACACCATCACCGTAGGTCACCAGAAAGCGCTCCTCGGCCAGGTGTTCGCCCAGCCGCCTCACTCGGCCGCCGGTGTGCGTGTCCAGACCGGTGTCGATGAGGTGGACGATCCAGTCGTGGCTGCGGGGATTGGACCACGTCGTCGTGCCCTTGCCCAGATCCACGGTGATGTCGCTCTGCAAGAGGTGGTAGTCGACAAAGTAGCGCTTGATCTGCTGGCCCTTGTACCCGAGTGCGATCAGGAACTCCGAGATCCCATGCCGTGCCAGATGAGACATGATGTGCCAGAGAATCGGCTTCCCACCGATCTCGACCATCGGCTTGGGGATGGAGGTGGTCTTTTCCGCCAGCCGTGTGCCGTACCCGCCTGCCAGGATGACAGCTTTCATGTACTCGTTGCTCCCAGGAATGACCGAGCCGGGTCACCCCGTCGAGGGTGTCCTGCGGTCAGTATAACGCCGATTAGTCGATGGCGGCTGAGTGCCGATCGGGCGCCAAGGCCGGATGGCGTTCAGCCTGTCAGGTTCATCGCTACCACCGATCAGGCAACCGTATCAGATCCTGCGCGTAACGTCTAAACCGTACGGCGTAACCGGACCTTGTTTTTTGCCTTTGTAAGGACAGCGTCGACTGTCGATGTTCGACCGAGCCGAGCAAATCCGGGTGGGCGTCCGACGAGCCGGGCAAAGCCTCGGATCGCGCGATCAGCACGATCCTGCTACGCGGCGACGATGTCGCCGCAGGGATCAGGCCCGCCCGGCGGGGTGTTCGTCGACGGTAGGCGATAGCCCAGTGCGCTTTGCGGTCTGGCATCGTAGACTCCTTGTTCCAGCCTTCGATCAACGCCATGGCCTCGAGTTGCGTGTCGAAGACCTCACCGTCGAGCCACTCCCTAATTAGTTCGTGCCGCGAGCTCCGTTCGTTGTCCGAGCAGATGAAGTCGGGAATCTCTCGGCAGGCGGACAGCTCTGTCAGCCGGTTGATCAGATCCTCTGAATTGAGCTGCCGGGAGACATCGATCACCGATGCCGGGCTGGTGCACATCAGAGGACTCACCGAAGCACATCGCGGATGAACTGCTCGAACAAGGGGTTGCATGCCCTCCCGCCTCTGCTAGCCTCCGAACATGGGCCTTCTGGGGAGAATATTCAGGCGCTTTGAGCGACTTGTGCGCGCGCGCCAATCCTACAAGTTCCTCGTCAGCGACTGGACCGCGCTGAAGGACCTGCAAGCGGCCTCCGACGTGCTGGGAACGATGCGCTTCAGTCGCAACCTGGAGCCTCTGGAACTTGAATGCCCCCGAGCGGATAAGATCCTCGTGATCGCGCCGCATCCGGATGACGAGATCCTGGGGCCGGGTGGCACACTGATGCGGGCGATCCGTGCCGGGGCGCAGGTGCACTGTGTGTATCTGACCTCCGGCAACTCCGAGGCGCTGGAGGATGAGGCCAGGGCGATCGGGGAGTTGTACGGGTATGGGACGACGTTCCTCCGTTTTCCGCTGCGTGCGATTCCGGCAGACGAGGATGCGCTGTCCAGGCTGGCTGACGAGATCCATGCGCGGCTGCCCGACTGCCTGTTCGTGCCCTTCGTGCTCGACGACCATGACGATCATCGTCGGGCCAATCAACTGCTGATGTTGATGCAGCGGGCCGAGATGATTCCTGGTGCGCCCGAAATCTGGGGCTATCAGGTATACACCGCGCTGTTGCCCAATGTGATCGTGGACATCACCGAGCTGAGAGAGGACAAGACACGGGCGATCCGGATGTGGAGCTCACAGATGCAGACGCGGGATTGGGCGCACTACATGCTGGGCCTGAACGCGTTCAACTCCCGCTTCCTCAAGGGCAAGGAAGGGCCTCGGGACGTCGAAGGCTTCTTCGTATTGCCCTTGGCCGAGTACGCCGACTTGTGTGAAACGTATTTCAAGGACACGACCAAGGTCTATTACAACACGCCGACATATCGATGACCGAATCGCAACATGAGATCGTCCGCAAGCACTTCAACGAGTACGCCGGGACCTGGCATGACCGGCTGGAGCAGCATCCCTATGCGGCCCGTTTTCGCGTGGTCACACGGATGGTCGACCGCCTCGCGCCCAGCACGGTAGTCGACATTGGCTGTGGCACGGGCGACTACTGCACGCTGTTTGACGCCGAGGACGTGGACTATCTGGGGTTGGACCTGTCGGAGGGGATGGTCGAGCAGTGTCGTCAGTTGTACCCCAACCACACGTTCGAGGTGGGCAACGCGGACCAGATCGAGGTCCCGGACGCACACGCTGATTTGGTGCTCAATGTGGCGGTGCTGGAGTACTACGCGGACCCCCTCCCCCAAATGCGTGAAATGGTCCGGATCACCAAGCCCGGCGGTACGCTGATCGTGGTCGTGCCCAACAGCGACTATCTTTCGGACACGGTCCATCGGCCGATCCAAGGGCTCGCCTCGTGGGTCGGGGCTAAGCTGCGTCGGCGCAGGCCGGCAGAATCGGGCGGGAGCTACCTCAAGGATGAGCGCGTGTTTCACAACCGCTTCTCGGTCAAGCTGATGAGCCAGATGGGGCATGAGTGCGGAGTCGAGTTGCAGGAGCACGCCTTCGTGAGCGTACGTCTGCTGCCCCTCTTGTTTGGCTGGATGAACCGGCTGAACCGCTGCCTGTCCAACCAGATCGGTGATCGGCTGTTGCTGCGCTGGCTGGCACGACGCAGCGCCACAATCCTGGTCACCCGCTTCACCAAAGCCTGACCCTACAGGGCGTTGGGCTCTCGCCTCCGGTACCTGAAGCGATTTGGGCGGAGGCGGAAAGTCCACCGACAGGCCTGGGATGCGAAGGAATACAGAGCCGTTGCAGGTGAGGTGCTGTTTCGGCATGTGTGAGCGCGAGAACAGGCACGCGAGCGAACAGGGAATCTTCTCCAGGAATCTGCTAGGCTCTACGCGATGCAGCGAGCACTCAGGGTAACGGCCTGGACCTGCAACGGTGTCTGCGCGGCGCTGTTGATCTGGTGCCTGGCCGGTGGCGGGTTCCAGCGCACGCTCTCGCAGGTGATGCTGACGCTGGTCGGCATCGGCATGGGCATCGCGATGGCGGAACTCTATCTTCGCGAGCCGCGGCCCCACAGCTGGTTCAGCCGGGCCGGCTTGAGCACGATCGTCGGCTCGCAGCTCTGTTACCACCTGCTGGTCTGGACCAGTCTCAACGAGCAGACCTTGCTGTGGCGCTGCTGGTGGCTCACGACGATCCCATCGCTCAACCTGATTCACCTGCTGATCCTCGGAAGGGCCGGTTTCAGTGGCTCACGCTGGGCGCGCTCCACGAGGATCGCGATTCCGGTCCTCGGCCTGCTGCTGATCGGGTTGGTGCTGCGCCCGAAGGCGCAGCTCGTCGAGACACCTGCACTGTGGGTGCTGGTGCTGATCGCGCTCCCGGCCACGGTCTGTGTGCTCGGCTCTTGCGTCGCGGCCTTTCGCTGGCACCGGTCCAACTCGCGCCGCGAGCCCTGGCCCCCGTTGCTGCGATACGCCTGCATCCTCACCTCCCAGGTGCTGCTGTTCCTCGGTGGCTTTTATCTGGGGACCGTCAGTCACGAGCCGCCCAGCCCATTCGATCTGATGCCCTCGGCGCTGGCCAGCGTGTCGCGCGCCGAGCTGGCACATCAACTGCAGACCGACCTGCTGCGGCTGAAAACCATCGCCGTCGGTCTGGACGATCTCGAGGCGCAGACGGCACAGCTGCATGCGCGCATCTTTGCCGACATGAAGCGCGAAGGGCGTACGGTCTTCACGCCGGCCGAGGAGGACGAGATCCGCTGGCGCTTCGTCAGCTACCTCTCCTATCGAGCCGCGCTGGTGCGGATGATCGCGGTCTATTCCGGCTTCGAATCGGTGCGTGATCCCGAGCAGAAGATCCGTTGTTTCCTGCTGGGCTATGCCGCCGGCGCTACCGCGCTCGACGTGGGCATCAAGCTGGTGGAGCGGTACCGTGACCGCCGCGCCGCCCGGGCCAAGCTCAACGAGCCCGATGCGGCCTGGGGCGTCAAGGAGGGCATGTTCGACGAGATTTACTATGGCGTGACCAACCCGCGAAACGTCGCGATCTTCGAGGAGTTCGCTCAGTATTTCGCCCACAAGCGGGCTGCCTGGCGCAAGGCCGGCATCCACCCCAAGGCCGAGATGGACTGGCTGGAGGCGCGTATCGATCGCTGCACGGCCGAGATCCGCAAGAGCGACCTGGACCAGACGCGGGCCTGGCTCTCACGCGTGATCAAGCGCGTCAAGCAGGACGCCTACACGCCCGTCTACTCGGTGCAGACTCTGGTCTCGGGCATGATCGGCGATTTTCGTATCTCTGACCGACAGCCGTTCATCGCTGACGTCCAGATCGCCGCCGTGCAGAAGAAGATCCAACCCGGCGACATCATCATCGAGCGGCGCAACTGGTTTCTTTCGAACGCTTTCTTGCCGGGCTTCTGGCCCCATGCCGCGCTCTACGTCGGCACCCCCGAGGAGCTGCGTGCACTGGGGCTGGCCGAACATCCGGAGATCCGCGCCAAGTGGGATCTGTATGCCAGGAAGGCCCATGACGGGCGTCAACTGGCCGTGATCGAGGCGGTCAGCGAGGGGGTGATCTTCAATTCGCTGCACCACTCGATCCACGCCGATTACGTGGCGGTGCTTCGCCCGCGTCTGGCCAAGGAGCAGATCAAGCAGGCAATCGTCAACGCCTTCCGCCATCACGGCAAGGCCTACGATTTCGAGTTCGACTTCGCCACCTCGGACAAGCTGGTCTGTACCGAGCTGGTCTACCGCTCCTACTCGAAGCTGCTGCGCTTCGATTTGATCAATATCATGGGGCGCCGGACGCTGCCTGCACTGGAGATCGTCAAGAAGTTCGCGGCCGAGCGAGGGAGCTCGGGTCGTCAGCTGGACTTCGTGCTGTTCCTGGATACGCCGCAGGGGGGCAAGCAGGCACGGTTTGCCAGCGAGGAGGAGTTCTGCAGCTCGGCTAGCCGTCCTCGGGCGTTCCACAACTGAGTGACCTTCTATGGC
>CAZANL010000011.1:0-3453 GCA_964486115.1 uncultured Planctomycetota bacterium | reverse complement strand
ATTCACCGGCTGGCCGGCTTTGGTCAGCTGCGTGTGCAGTGCTCAGGCACTGCCGAGCCGTTGTCGGCCGACAGCGCAACGGTCAGGTGGGTCAGTGGCCGCTCATCGTTTTCTGCGCCAGAACAGCACGGCGACCACCACGACCCAGAACAGGGCCGACAATGCGAGTCCGGCAAAGAACGGATAATCGCGGTAGACCAGCCGGACCTCTCTGGTGCCAGCGGGAATTTCGACGCGGATCGGATCGGTCAGGACCCGCTCGTACGAGACCTGTTTGCCGTCGACCCAGACGGTATAGAACGGTAGCGGCGCCACGGCAAAGACCAGCTCGGCCGGTGATCGATTGCCTGGGCGAGCCGTGATGGCATTGATGCCGAACGTGGTGCTGACGGGCTTGACGCCGAGTCGCACCATCGGCAGCGCTCGCTGATTCTCGTAGACCCGCACACCGTTGGTGGCCAGCCGCAATTCCAGCTGACCGAAGCCGGCCAGCTCCTGCTGAATCTCCGCAGTGTCGCGGGTGACGATGTAGCGCACTCCCCAGAGCGAGAGATAGTCGAGCAGTTCCGTGGTCATCGGCTTCTGGTAGTTGCGGTGGTAGTTCAGGCCGAGACACAGCTGATGGTTGATCCGGCTGATGATCGGGTCGTAGCCGCCGATGTGGTAGGTGCCGCGCAGCGTCGGGATGACGTGGGTCTGGTAGCGGTCCAGTTCGTGCCTGTGTACGCCGGTGACCTTGAAGGTGAACAGGCGGCCAGCCTCGGGATCGATCACGCCGCCGACTTCATTGCGCGGGGGATAGGCGATTCGCAGAGGGCGAAAGACGTAGGACCGTCCGGACCCGGTCACCCCGAGGTTGCACAGCAATGTCAGGCCGATCAGCGCATACAGTCCCGTACGAATTCGGGGCCCCGCGACGCGCAGGGCTGCATCGACCAGCACCGTCACCGTCAGCGAACTGAAGAACAGATAGAGCAGGAAGTACTTGAATGGCCAGCGGAACAGGTTGAGCAGCGGGACCCGATGCATCACGCCATACAGTTGCGTGCTACAGGCCAGCGCCAGCAGCGTCAGCGCCGCGCAGCCCACGACCCAGCGCAGCGGTGCCAGCTCCTGCCGCACCGCCCTCCACGCTAGCAGGCCGAGACCGAGCAGGTGGAGCAGCCCGGCGTGGAAGACCCGGCCATCCCCGTAGGCGAATATCGCACCCGGTTCGAAGCGAAACCACTGGGCATCGAGAAACCCGCGCCAGGTCATGCTGTTGTAGATCAAGGCCTGTAGCGCAATCCCCTGCGAGCGGTGGGCCGAGACCTGTTGTGCATGAAACATCGTCGCCAGCAGCGGCAGCACGAGGAACGTCAGCACGACGAACGAACCGACGTATGGGCGCCAGCTCGTGCGCCAGTCCCTGCGTGCTGTGAGCCAGCTGATCAGGACATACAGCGCTTCGAAGCAGATCGTCATCAGTAGGTACTGGATGTAGCCCTGGGCGAAGAAGGCCGACTTGGCCAGTCCCAGCCAGAACGCGCGTCGCCAGCCGGGTTTCTCGAGCAGCCGCTCCAGCAGCAAGAAATTGAGAGGCACGTAGAGCGCGACATAGCTCATCCAGACCCAGGACTTGCTGATCAGCACGAGGAACGGAAGGGTCGCCCAGGCTAGCCCCTGTAGCCAGCTGACGGTCGGGCGGACCCGCAGCTGCAGCAGCAGCGCGTACATCGCGACCGCGGCGAGCGTCAGGTGACCGATGACGAGGATGTCGATCGTGTATCGCGCGTCGCCGAACAACAGCAAGGAGAGGGCGTAACCGAGATAGCTCGGCGGATACAGCGCACCGGTCTGGCCTTGTGCCAGAAAGGTGTGGCCCAGGTACTGGTGGAAGTTGACGAAGGGCAAGGTGCCTTGCCCGGCGGCGCGCCAGTTGAGCGTATAGAACGGCAGGAACACGCTGGCGTTGTCATCCCAGCTGAAGTACCGCGGCTGGGACAGCTCCACCCCGAACAGAAGCAAGACCATCAGCCCCGCCAGGGCCAGGCCGCCGCCGACGGCGCGACGCCTCTCGCCTTCCGTGGTCAATGTCATAAAGGGATCGTCAGGCATTCCACAACCACGTCGATGTCGACTACCGAATCGCGCGCCCTGTCTCTCGAGCTGTGCTGAATCAGGGCGAAACAGGGTCTGGCCGCTCCGACCTGCAGATTGTCAGTCATCGCCAGCCGATTCAAGGATAAACGGCAGATCGTCGCCGGCGGCTTGACCCGCGTGTGGTGGCCATGACATGGGTCGAGGCCCTGATGACCGGCTCGGATTGCATGACCGTGAGGCGCAAGAGCCGAGGCCCCCATCCCTCCTGCCTGTCTGATCGAATCATTGAACAGGACTCGATGACGTCCGGTCCGAGCGTTTCGCGTCGGGGTCTCGTGTCGAGAGGGGCTTCGCTTGCGGTGCGCTGCGGATCTCATGCGCGGAAAACGGTGCCTACGGGATTTTTTCGAAAGTCTAGTTTTTGTCTGTCGGGACTCCGCAGGTTTGTCGCTTGAGAGCCTGTACGCAAGGGCGCATGAGCGCCGATCCAGAAAACAACTGCTTTTGAGAGTCCATCAATGAAACGACAGATATGGATGTTGGTGTTGCTGTGTGGGTGGATGGCTGCGGTGCAGGGGGATGTGATCTCGCCCCAAGATCTGAATTGGAGGCGCTATAAGGAGGCCAAGGAGGCGGAGGCCAAGGCCAAGCTGGAGCGGGACAAGGCCAACATGAAGGCCTTCGGCGGGACCGATGCGGATAGAGAAGCGGTCGCCAAGGCGCACGCAAAGAGGAAGGCGGCCCACAAGAAGGTCAAGGGATTCCGCGACGGCAAGCCCAACCCGCCCGATATCCTGCCCCAGGACCGAGCGGCCCTGGCGGAGGATGCCCTCAGGAAACTCGACAAGAAGAAGAAGGCAAATGGGGGGGAGGACACTCCGCTGGACCGAAAGCGGCGGGAAGTCGAGGACGAGGAGCTAAAGAAGGGAAAAAACCGCAATCCCAAACCGACCGAGAAGGAACTGGAGGATGCTCGTCGGCGGGTCAAGGAGTTCAACGAGCGGGAATACGAGCGAGCCAAGGAAGAGAAGAAGAAAGCGGAGGAGAAGCACAAACAGCTGGGGAGTCGCATCCGCCGACTCGGGTCAGACGAGTTGCTGCTCGAGCGGTACCAGGCGGTCGCCGGGAAGGTGGCTGCGGCTGACGAGCGATTGGCTCGGGAGCGTCTGGGAGTGGTCCACACCACTCGGGCCGTGTTGGCACGTCGGGCCATCAAAGCGTTGCGGCAGCAACTACTGCTCGGTGAACGGGAACTGACCAGGGATGCGATCGTCGCGATCTGCGTGGAACAGCACGAACTCGACCGCGCGACAGCGGACCTGGTTGCCGAGGCAAGAACTCCCGCCGAGGAGGTGCCGACCGAGCCGCGGG
>CAZANL010000010.1:0-22063 GCA_964486115.1 uncultured Planctomycetota bacterium | reverse complement strand
AAAGCAGGAGAGCGTGACCAGCTGGCTGTTGCGCATGATCGACGTGGCGCCGTCGCCGAGTGCGCTGGCAATCCACAGCCAGGGCAGCAGGCCGGTGCACATGAACAGTGCGTAGTTGGAGAATTTGTCGCCGGCTCGCATGTAGACCGCGAAGACCAGTGCGTAGACCGCCATCAGCATCAGCGGGTTGAGCAGTGTCCACAGATACCCCAACACCGAAGAGCGGTAGCGCGCGCGCAGGTCGCGAACGGTCAGGGCTTGGATCAGCAGCCGCGACTGGTAGAGCTCGCGGAGCAGCCGGAAGAGGCCTCCTCTGGGGGTCATCGGGCTTGCAGCTTGACTGGGGCCTAAATTGGACTAGCCTATTTTGTATGAACAGTGATGTGCAAGTTAGCATCATTATGCCCTTGTACAATGCCTATTCCTACACCAGGGATTGCCTGCAGAGCCTCTATGCCTGCGTCAGCAAGGCGAACCGCCAGACTCCGCCGTTCGACTACGAGGTGGTGCTCGTTGACAACGCTTCCTACGACGAAACCCCGGACGAGATCGCCAAGCTCGACTACCCTCGGCTGTCTTACCACCGGTTGGAGACCAACAAGGGTTTTGCGGTGGCCTGCAACCACGGGGCGGCTCGAGCTTCGGGCGACTATCTGGTCTTTCTCAACAATGACATGATCGTCTTTCCCGGCGCGCTGGACGTGCTGGTGAAAGCCCTCAGGGCCAACGACGCGATCGGGATCGTCGGCAGCCGGCTGCTCTATCCGGACTACACTGTGCAGCACGCCGGTATGGCGACCGACGTCAATCTGGATTGGGCTCATGTCTTTCGCGGTTTCCCGGCCGAGCACCCGTTCGTGCTCCAGCGGCGTTCGATGCTAGCCGTGACGGCGGCCTGCTGCGCCATCTCCAAGGCGCTGTTCGAGCAGCTCGGTGGTTTTGACGAGGCTTACTGGAACTCTCACGAGGATGTCGATCTCTGTCTGCGGGTGCGAGAGGCGGGCAAGGAGGTGCTCTACGAGCCGGGCTCTGTTCTGCTGCATTACGAGAGCATGACGGAGGGCCGAATCCCGACCAAGGTGGACCCGTCCCACGAGCTGTTCCGTGAAAGGTGGCGCGGAAAGGTCACCCCCGACCTGGAGCAGAAGACGCGGATCTTCGCTCGCAAGCTGGGGGAGCGGATCGGTCACGACCTGCAGAAGCTAAGGGAATCGAGCGACTGCTACAGGGGGGTGCCGTACGAGAGCTGGGACCAGACCGACTCTGCGCGGAGTTACCGGGCACTGATGCGGGAACATCTGCTCGTCGAGGAGGGAGTCGCCCTGCTCGAGGAGCGCGTGCGGCTGGCCGCCGTCGAGTCGGAACTGGACCTCTGCCGGGCCCAGCTAGAGCGGTTCTATCGCAACCCGCTGGTCCGGGTTGCTCGCAGGATCAAGCGCATCTTGAAGGGCTAGCTGACCAGCTGAGCGGCGCAGTCGAGGTAGGCCTGCTCGACGGCGTCCCAGGTGTAGTGCTGGGCGACATAGGCCTGACCGGCCTGACCCCGTTCCGGCTGGCAACCGAGCAGTCCGCTCTCGAAACTCGCATAGTCGGTGTAACACAGGCCGCCTCCGCTACGCTTGCACTGACCGACCAGTACCGCGCAGTTACCGTTGGCCAGCACCGGGGTGCGCTGGGTCCAGGCCTCGAGGGCCGCGATCGACAGGCTCTCGTAGGGCGATGGTGCGATCAGCATCTGGGTCCCGGCCAGGGCGTCGAACTTGGTCTGGTCGGAGACGAAGCCCAGATGGCGGATCTCGGGGTGCTCTGGGATCGGCATCACCGCCTTGCCCAGTAGCAGTAGCTGTAGCGGCTGGTCGGCGTGTGCCTGGCGAAAGCGAGCGAAGTGATCGAACATCTCGGCGCAGCCTTTCGATTCGTCGATCCGGCCGAGGTACAGCAGATAGGGCCCCTCGACCCCCAGCTGTTTTCGGAACCGCTCAGCGTCTCCGCTGGGGGCCTCGATTCCGACTCCGGCGACCCAGCTGGGCGTCTCCAGATCGAAGCCGCGAAGCACCATGTCCTGCTCTTCCGGTGTGTTGAACAGCAACGCGGAGGCGTCTTTGAAAAGTTGCTGGTAGATCTGTAGATGAAACGAGGGTTCGTCGTGCGCCATGGGAGCCAGCACCCGGGGGACCGTGACGCGGGGTAGCCCGTAGAAGGTAGTGGCGTACTGGTAGGTGACGAAGACGATCATGTCGTAGCGATCGCTCTGATCATCCAGGAAATGCAGATACTCCGAGGAATACGGCCCTTGCTCATAGGCCCAGCGGGCCTCCAGTTCCGGGCTCGTCTGTCCCGAGAAGACCGTGGCGCAGAGGCGATCGAACACCGGGGCGCTGCGCGGAAAGTCGACGCGGAATCGTCGGACTGGCACCCCGTTGACCTCGCCCAGGCCAGGGGGGTAGCTGTCTTGCCATGTGGCGTAATCGACGGCACAACTGGTCAGCACTTCGACATCCCAGTGGCCGGCCATCCGCTCAGCCACCTGGCGGCAGAGCAGCTCGGCACCGCCGTTGACCTCCAGGCCATATCGCTGTACGGCGAACGCGACTCTCACAGCAACTCGTCGATGTAGGATTTGAAGCGGGCCGCGACTGCTGCATGCGAAAAATCCGCGAGACGGCGATTCTGGCCGTTGACGATTCGCTCGCGCAGGTCGGCGTCGGTCTGCAGCAGGTGGGCCATCTCCGCAACGATCGGTACGTTCTTGCGGGTCACCAGTACGCCGGAGTTGCCCAGGGTCTCGGGAACGGCCGTCGTCTCGTAGCCGATCACCGGGATTTGGTGGTGCATCGCCTCGAGTAGTGGGACGCAGAATCCCTCGTGCTCGCTGAGGCAGAGGAACAGGTCGGCGCGCCGATAGTGGGCGATCAACTCGGAGAAGGTGGTGCGGCCGGTGAAGGTCACCTGGTGATCGAGGTCGAGGCTCGCGACCACTTCACGAAGCTCCTGCAGGTAGGCTTCGCTGCCGCAGGAGTCGCCCACAAGGAGCAGTCGGGACTTGCGGTTGATGAAGCGATGGTACCAGCCAAATACGCGGATCACGTCCTCTTGCCGCTTGTTGGGCGAGATCCGGCCGACGAACAGAAAGTGGACCCAGTCCTCTTCTCCACGTACCGGCGGTGCCGGAGCCGTGGCGTCGAACGAGTCGAAGTCGACCAGAATAGGCAGTACGCGGGATTTGGGATATCCCAGTGCCTCCAGTTCGCTCCCGTTGTATGCCGAGTCGGCAAGCAGCATGTCGACGCTGTCCTTGAACAGGACCAGGCTCTCGCGTCCGTGCTTGGTCAGTTCGTAGTGTTTGGTCTTGTAGGGCTCGAAGAAGTGGTGCGGCGTGATGTTGTGATAGATCATCACTCGCTTGCCCTTCAGCTGCAGGTAGCGCTGCGTCAACTCCGTCGATCCGATCGAGTGGTGGTAGATCGTTATCGAGGAGGCGTCGGTTCGTAGCTCGCTATAGAGCCTGCATTCATCGGCCATCTTGGGGTCGATGTACTGGGCGTGGATCTCCGATTCGTGTCCCCACTCGCGCAGCAGCTGCCTGAGCCCGAGCGCGTGGTTGCTGATCGCGTCGCCATAGCTCAGGTTGGGCAGCAGCTGGTGGATCCGCATCAGCGCTGCAGGCCCCGTGTGGTCGACTCGTGGGGGTCGCGCTGTGCGAGCAGGTCCCCGTGGTTGTTCTCGCCGGCGAACTGCTGAGCGATGCGTGCGGCGCCCACAGCGTATTTCATGGCTTGCGCCCTCTCACGACCAGCGGGCTGGGGCTGCACTGCACGTCGGCGAAGCCGGTGCGGGTCAGCACGCGCTCCATGTCGCCGGCGTGGCTGCTGATCGCCACCAGCGCACCGCCGGAGGCGAGCGCCGTGAAGCAGGCTCCGAGCAGCGTCGAGAGCTGCTCGGGGTCCAGAGCGTCGTAGGCCGATGGCAGGTAGATGCCGCCGAGCGAATCAGCTGGCAGTTCAGCCAGATGTTTGGCCGGCTCCGCCTCGCTGACAGACAGTCCTCGGTCGTCGGCCCAGGCCAGGGCGACGGGGTCGGTGTCGATGCCGCTGGCGTTGCGACCCTCCCCGCACAGCGCCGCGACGATGTCTCCCCGGCCGCAGGCCAGGTCGAGGATCGGCAGCTCGGCCGGGAACCAGTCGGCCACGGTGATGTTCTCGGCATACCGGGGTAATCTCGAAAGACTCGCATCGATCTGAAGCCCCTGCGCCTCGATATACTGGACGAGCCGGTTGATCAGTGTCATCAGCGTCAGGTGCACATCGTCTTGCTGATTGATGTGCCGCTGGATCGTCTTGCGGATGGTCTGCTTGATCAGGTTCTCGAGGCGGCCCTTGACCCCCTCGCGGAGGATGTCCACCCGGCCGTACTGCTGGATCTTCTCCATCGTCGCCGAGACGGCTCGGTAGACCGCACGACGCTCCTCGACCAGGGCGCTGATCCCCTGGGTATGGGGGAGAGGCGGCAACTCGCTGCGGGACTGCATGTTCTCCCGGATCTGGAGCATCAGCTGCGCCACATCGATCTCCGGATCGTGGATCCGGATGATCTCGTCCCTCGAGCTGGTCAACTTTCTTCTACCGAGACAGCTGCCGCGTCCTGGGGTTCGTCATCCTCCGTCTCACCGTTGAACACGTGCTGTGGCTTCCAGGGGCCGCTGGAAGCCTCTGGGAAGACGATGAAGCGTCGGCCGAGGAAGTTGAAGACGAGCGAGACTGCCGTCGCGCTCAGCTTGGCCGAGATGGGGCTGAATCCTGTTCGCATCAGGCTTGTGAGGATTGTGGTGTCGATGAGGCTGTTGACGCTCACGACCAGCAGGTAGAAGAACAACTCGAGCTGAGTGTTCCAGCGGGCTTGATGCCTGAACAGCAGCAGGATACACAGCAGGTAGTTGACTGCCGCAGCGATCCAGAAGGCCGACAGCGCTGCTGTCGTTTCTTGCACGCCCGCCTGGTAGAGAAGCAAGAATGTGGCCAGGTTGATCACCGCAGCCGTTCCGCCGATCAAGATGTAGAACAGGAACTGGATCGGCAGCGGCGCGCGGTGTGCGTTGTACCGCAGAATGCAGTAGAGCGCGCGGAAGCCATCCCGGAGCCCGATCTTCTTGCCTTCCTCGTAGGTCCGTCCGAAGTAGGAGATGCCCATCTCGAAGATGCGCAAGCGCATCGCGGCGATCTTGGCCACGATCTCGGGCTCGAAGCCGAAGCGGTCCTCCTCGATCGTCACAGCCTGAATCACGTCCATGCGGAATACCTTGTAGCAGGTCTCCATGTCGGTCAGGTTCAGGTCGGTGAACATGTTGGAGAGCAGCGTCAGGAACTGGTTGCCGAGTTGGTGCCAGAAGAACAGCACCCGGTGGGCTCCACCGGTCATGAACCGGGAGCCGAAGACCACGTCCGCCTTGCCCTCGATCAGTGGGACGACCAGTCGCTTCAGGTCCTGCGGGTCGTACTCCAGGTCGGCGTCCTGGATCGCCAGGAAGTCGCCCGTGGCATGTGCGATGCCTGCCCGAAGGGCCGCGCCCTTGCCCTGGTTTGCGTCGTGCGTGACCAACCGGACCTCGGGATGCTCGACTTTCAGCGCTTCTGCAATTGCGTGGCTGCCGTCGGTGGAGCAGTCGTCGACGATGATGATTTCTATCGACAGAGACTCGTCCGCAATCGCCAGGACGCGCTCTATGCTCTTCTGCAGGGTGTGCTCTTCATTGTAGAAGGGCGTGACGACGGTCAGAGTTGCCATCGGCGTTTTGTAACTGTGGCTCTGGATCAGGTCAAGTAGAACCACGAGGCTACCAGTCCGATCGTTCCGGCCAGGGTGCAGTAAACACCGAACAGATCGAGTCGCCCGCGCCGCACGGCTGCGAGAAATGCCAGGATCGCCACACAGCCTGAGGCGTAGGCCACGACTGTCCCCGCGAGCAGGGGGGCCCAGGTGTCGGTGGGCAGGGGCCCGGACATCAGCTTGCGCAGTTGGAGCGCCGTTGCACCCAGGATCACCGGGATTGCCATCAGCATGGAGAAGGCGGCTGCCTGCTCGCGGGGGACCCCGAGGTACAGCGCCACACAGGTTGTGCTGCCCGACCGGGAGATGCCGGGCAAGATCGCCAAGGCTTGGGCCAGGCCGACTGCGAAGCTTCGTGGTGCGTCCAGTGCCCGTTCTCCTTCGGACAGATACCGAGTGCACCAGAGGATGCCTCCCGTGACGATCAGTGCCGCCGATACCCGGGGAACACTGAGGAAGGCGGCCTCGATCGCATCCTTGAACAGCAGACCGGCCAGGCCAGCAGGAACGGTTGCCAGGAGGAGGTAGCCGGCCTGTGTCAGTTCGGCGGAACCCTTGCGGTCCCTCAGGGACAGGAATGGGGAGAGCGCCAGGGCCCAGACCTGCCGTCGGAAGACCGTGAGGATCGAGAGCGCCGTCCCGAAGTGAACCATCACCTCGAACGTCAGGTCGTTGGCTTGCCGGGTCCCGAGCAGCTTCTGCGCCAGGACCAGGTGGCCCGAACTGCTGACCGGGAGGAACTCTGTCAGGCCCTGGACCAGTCCCAGCAGGATGGCTTCCCAGGTACCTATGTCGACTTCACTCCTTCGGTGATCAGCGAGAACTGATCGGTGCACCATTTCCAGCCGGTGGTGTGGCGGTCCTCTTCGATGCCGGTCAGGTTGCGTGGTTCGAATCCGTGCTGGCGGTACAGGTGGGCGATCATATCCCAGTTGAAGATGCCGCGATGAGGCTCCCATGCGTTGAAGTGTCGGCCACAGGCCATGTGCTGCCATCCGCCCAGCAGGTTCTCGATGTCACCTGCGTCTCGAAGTCGGTGGTAGGCCTCGATGATGCCGTCCAGGTTGGGCACGTGGATCCGCAGTGTCCCGCCCGGCTTGAGCACGCGTCGGCATTCCGCGAAGAAGGCTTCCCAGCGCTCCGGGCTCAGGTGCTCAAGAAAGTGGCTGGTCACGATCCGGTCGGCAATCCCGTCCCCGAATGGCAGTGGCTCTTCCGACAGGTTGGCGATGTGGGTCACACCGCGATAGGACACTGCGTCGACGTAGTAGTCGGCGTCAGCTGTCGGCTCGAGCCCTGGCCCGATCTCGATCGTCACCGTCTCGAGTTCCGAGGGGTCCGGTACGTCGGCCACCGGCGGCTGGGGGCGTTCCTCCGTCTGGCTGTTTTCAGCTGGCCGAGCGGCTTGACTCCGCATCGAGGCCAGCACGCGGATCTCTTCCTGAATCGACCCCAGCGCTTCTACCAGTGCTTGGTTGGTTTCCGACTGAGCGTGCAGCCAGGGACGCAGCAACGCGCGCACGAGCTTGCGAAGGAGTCCGACACCCGGAATTCGCGCCCCCGTCGGCTGATTCAGCAGGTCGGTCTGGGCTGCGGTGACTCGCTGGTGAATCGGCGGGCGGGAATCGAGCCAATCGCGGACCGCGCTGGCCAGGTCGTCCTCTGGCGGGTTCATCGAGGGCATCCTATCCCCGGTCCCCGGGTTGTCCAGTCTCTGTCACTCGGGCCTCAGCACGTGATGGGGCCTGCAGTGACTGTGCTGCCGGGATGGGGCAGCCGGTTGCTGATGCGACCATCTGAGGCTGGCTGCCGATCCGTGTCACGGGTGGCGGACTGGCGGGGGAGTCCAAGGTGTGTGCTGGTGCTTGTCCGGGTCCCAGATCGTGGCTTTCGGTCGGTCTGCGGGGCGCGTGCGCCAGCGGCGATTCATCCAGGTCCACTCTTCGGGATAGGCCCGAACATAGTTCTCGACCAGGGTCATCCAGCGTCGGGTGTTTTCCACCAGGTCAGCCTCCGGATCGTCCGTGCGTTGCAGGACGACCCGCTCCATCCGCATCACGTAGCTCGGTGTGCTCCGGCCAGTCGGTAGCGTGACGCCGACCCCAAGGCTCTCCGACCGCGCCAGCCGGGCCAGCGCCGCTGGTCCGATCGGGGTGTAGGCCAGCTTGCCGAAGAAGGGGACGAACACGCCGGCCAGCCGGCGGATGTCGTGGTCCGCCGCCAGCGCGACCGAGGTTCCTTGCTTGAGCAAGCGGATCAGCCGGCGCATCTGAACTCCCTGGTCGATCGTGCTGACGCCCAGTCGCGCACAGAGCTCCTCTTCGAATTTCTGGACGTAGCTGGCTCGCGCCTGACGCACGACCACCTCGAGCGGCACCAGTCCCGCATAGTAGGCGGCCTGTAGGAAGAAGGGTCCGATGTGGGTCGCCACAATCACTTCGCCGCGACCGTCTCGCTCGGCGCCCCAGTCGGCCAGCTCGCGCAGGTCGAGGTGTTGGGTCATCGATGCCGTGTCGTTGAAGCCGACGTGGGCGGTCATCGCGCCGCAGATGGCCAGGCGCTCGAAGACGAGGCGTCCCGTCCGTGCGATCCAGCGGGAGGACCGATCGGGAAAGGCGATCCGCAGGTGGGTCAGTGTGCGCGCTCGCTCTCGCCCGCTGAAGTTCCAGGCCAGCCGGGCGGCGCTCTGGGCCACCCGGGTGATCGCCCCGAAGCTCAGTCGTTCCAGCTGGCCGACCAGCAGGCCTGATCCGATCTGGCCGACCGCGTGAGCGACCTGCCTGGTCAGTTTTCGGGTCAGTTTCCGGTTGATCATCCCGCTAAATGTTACCCCGCAAAGCCGGCAGCGGGGGGCTAATATTGATGATTCCCTGGTCTGCGCGGCTTCTCGATGATTGGCGGCGATGGCGCTGGACTACCCGCCTGGTGCCCGATCAAACGGGACGGGGCGCTGGGCGTCTGGCCGCCCAGCGCGTGTTGTCCAGTGAAATCAGCCGGTCGGCGGTGAGTGAGGGTACTCCGGCCTGCACGTCGATCCGCCCCTCGAACAGGTAGGCGGCGCTGTGGGTCAGGTGGGCATACTTCTTGTAGGTTTCGGAAAACAATGTGACCTCGAAGGTGTCGGTCAGATCTTCCAGTGAGAGGAACTTCATCCGCTCACCGCTACGGGTGCGGATCGGTTTGGAGGCGATCAGCCAGCCGGCCATCTGGACGCGCTGGCCGACCGCCTCCAGCATTCGCCTGGCGGGCAGTACGTCGTTTGGGATCTGATTGGCCATCAGTTCCAGAGGGTGGCAGGTGACGGTGTAGCCGAGCAACTCGTATTCGGCGAGGCAGCGATCCTCGATGTCGGTTTCCCCGAGATCGGGTGGATCGTGCAAGCCCGGGAGCAGGTGCCCCGTCAAGCTGCCGCCGCGCAGGAGCTTCTCCAGCAGCCAGGAAAGTTGTGGTCGGGTGGCCCCGAAGCTGTCGCAGGCCCCGACTCGAATCAGGTTGCGCAAGCTCTGGGGGCCCAGTCCGGTGCGTGCGCGTAGCGCCTCGAGGCTACCGAACGGGCCGTCGGTTTCCCGGGAGGTGCAGATCGCCTGCCGCTCCCCCTCGCTCAGTCCCTTGATCGCCATCAGTCCGATGCGTAGCTCCTGACCTTGGCCGGTGTAATGGTCCTGCCCGTGGTTGACGTCCGGCAGCCGGATAGCCAGTTTCAGCCGGTGGCACTCCGAGAGGTAGGCCCAGGGTCCGTAGAAGCCGCCCTGGTTGGTCAACACCGCCGCCATGAAGCTGGCCGGGTAGTGGGCCTTGAGATAGGCCACCTGATAGGACAGCTTGGCGAACGATGCGCTGTGGGCCTTGCAGAAGGCATAGCCGGCAAAGCTCGAGATCTGGCGCCAGATCTCACGGGCGACCGGATGGGCGATGTCCCGACGCTGGCAGGCCTGCATGAATCGAGTCTCGAGCGCAGCCATCGCGCTCCGTGAGCGGAGCTTGCCGCTCATCGCCCGTCGCAGCAGGTCCGCCTCGGCCAGTGTCAGGCCGCCAATGTGGTGGGCCACCTTGATCACGTCTTCCTGGTAGACCATCACCCCGAAGGTTTCGGCCAGCAGCTGCTCCATCAGCGGATGCAGATAGTGGGCCTTGCTCGGATCGTTCTTGCGCTCGATGTAGGCTCGCATCATTCCGCTCTGCGCCACGCCGGGGCGGATCACCGAGCTGGCCGCTACCAGCTCGGTGTACTTGTTGACCTGGAGCTGTTTGAGCAGGTTGCGCATCGCCGGGCTCTCGATGTAGAAGCAGCCCATCGTTCGTCCAGCCAGCACCATGCGAGCGACCTTCGGGTCGGCGGCCAGCGCGTCGTGATCGGAGAGGTCGGGCTGCGGCAGTCCCTGCCGCTGAAGCTCGTCCAGGCAGTCGGGAAGTACGCCCAGGGAGCGGTTGCCCAGTAGATCGATCTTGACCAGCCCCAGCGCCTCGACCGGGTGCATGTCTGGCTGGGTGACGACCAGTCCCTTGGCTGCCCGCTCGAGTCCCAGATAGCGGGTCAGGCGATCCGGCACGATGACGATTCCGCCGCAGTGGATCCCCAGATGGCGCGGAAAGTTGGCCAGGTTGGCGCCGATGCGGATCAGCCTGCGGTAGGTCGGGTTTTCGAGCCCCAGCCCCTTGCAGTCGGGGTGTTTCTGGAGCAGTTGGGGTAGGTTCTCGGCGCCGATCCAGGGAAAACGGTGGGTCAGCCGACTGATCTCGCGGTCGGGCAGACCGTGTGCCTTGGCTGTTTCGCGAAAGGCGCTGCGGGCGGCGAATCGGTTGGTGGTCGAGATCATCGCCACCCGTTCGGTGCCGTAGGTCTCGTAGACCAGCTGGATGATCTCGTCGCGCCGCTTCCAGTCGAAGTCCAGGTCGATGTCTGGGGGGCTCTTGCGTGTCGGGTTGAGGAACCGCTCGAAGTAGAGCTGGTAGGCCAAGGGGTCGACGTGGGTCAGCTTGAGGCAGTAGCTGATCAGGCTGCAGGCCGCCGAGCCACGTCCCAGGCTGGGAATCCCTCTCTCGTTCGCTCTCCGGACGATGTCGTGGACCGCCAGGAAATAAGGTGCGAAGCTCATGCGGTTGATCGTCGAGAGTTCCTTGCTGAAGCGACGCTTGGCTTGTTCGCTCGGGTCGGGGTAGCGCTCGGCGAAGCCGGCCAGCGCGGTGCGGTGCAGCACACTCTCGGCAGTCTCGCACTCCGGTACGGGAAAGGGGGGGAACTTCCACTGTCCGAGCCCGAGGTCGACGTCGCAGCCGTCCGCGATGCGAAGAGTGTTACGCAGTGCCTCGGGTGCCCTGGCGAAGCGCCCGGCCATCTCCTCCGGTCCGACGAAGTACTGTCGTGGGTGGGCCAGCTCCTCGGGTGGCACCCGTGAGACGGTCGAGCACAGACCGATCGCGCGCAGGACGCGATGGGTCTCGTACGCCGCCGGTTCACCGAAGTAGACGTCCCCGCAGCAAACTACCGGTACGCGTAGCTGGGCGGCGATCCGATAGAGCTGGTTGCAGCGGCGACGGCTGGACAGGTCGCCGTGGTTGATCAGCCCGCAGAAGATTCCGGCCCGCCCGCTGGCACGGACTACCTTCCGCAGCAGCTCGGGGGAGAACAGGATCACGTAGACCCGGTCGGTCCGCTGGGTCAGGATATTCTCCAAGTTGAATCTAGAACGCAGTTTGCGCTGGCTGGTCCAGTCACAGAGCAGCGCGTACCCCTCCCGGTCGCGGGCCAGCACCACCGCTCGCGGTTTGCGCGAGAGGATCTGTCGGGGTTCGGGCCCCGGCTCGTCGAGTTCCACGCCGAGGATGGGCTGTATCCCCTGTTCGAGAGCGTACTGGTAGAAGGGTACGAGGGCGTAAGTCCCGTTTCTGTCAGTTAATGCGACAGCAGGCATCTCCATCTGGAGGGCTCGGTCAATCAACTCTCGAGGGTGGAGCGTGCCGGCGTGAAAGGTGAAGTTACTGTGGGCGTGGAGATGGCAAAACATCGGGGGAACAGAGGAATATACGTGGGATAAACGATCCTTGTCAAGTCTTTGTAAGGGCAGTGCGGATGCCGAACGCGCCGGGGGGTAGCGCCGAGCCAGCGAGCCGACCATGTTGGCCCTTCCGGGTTCGCGGTCAGCTGCCGAGCAGGGCGTCGCGAATGCGTTGCGCATCGAACAGGAAAGCTCGTTCGACACGCTGGCGTCCGGCTTGACCGAGCTGCTGCATTCGGCTGGGATCGTCGAGCAGGCCGCAAATGACGACTGCCAGCGCTTCGGGGTCTTCGGGGTCGACCAGCAGGCCGGTGACGTCCTGCTCGATCGCGTCCGGTATTCCTCCGCTCGCACCCCCGATCACGGGACGGCAAAACCCTCCCGCCTCAAGCAGTACGATGCCGAAGCCCTCGAATCGGACGCCGGTGCGGGTTTTCAACTCGCGGGAGAGCAGGACGACCAGCTGGCAGCGCCGGTAGAGCGCGTCACGCACTTCGGGGCGCACCGACCCGGTGAAGACCACCCGCTCGCTGACGCCTAGCTGCTCGGTAAGCGCCTCTAGCCGGGGTCGGTCGTCGCCTCCCCCGACCAGCATCAGCCGGGACTCGGGTCGCTCGGCGGCGATTGCCTGCCAGGCGGTGAGCAAGGTGTCGTGCCCCTTGTATCGCTCGTTGCTGGCCATCCGTCCGACGCAGAGGACGACATCGCCGTGCTCGGCAACGAACTCGGCCAGAAGTGCTGGATCTCCGGGCTGCGGCTCGGCGTCGGGCAGGTCGATCCACGGAGGCAGCAGGACGATGCGGTTGCGCGGCGCGCCGTGGGCGACCAGCCGCTCGGAGGTCGCCTGCGAGATCGTTACCACCCGCTCTGGATGTCGCCAGAACCGGCGGACCAGCCTGGCCATCCGTCCGTCGGTGGCTTCCATGCCATAGGCCAGCTGGACCCAGCGAGCACGTGTCAACCGGGCCAGTAACCAGCCGGCTGGCGCCAGATGCGGATGTCCGACGATCACGGTTCGGTGTTCGCTACTGAGCAGATGCCGAAATCCGGCCATCGCCCAAAGAAGTGGGGCGAAGAGCTTCCAGAGCCCGCGTGCTGGCCAGCGAACTTGACGGACCGGATAGGCTGATGGAGAGTCACCTGGCTGGCACGGCGCAATGACCAGGAGGTTACCGGAGGTGCTCAGTGCTTGGGCCACGCCTTCGAGGTAGGCTTGTATGCCACCCACTCCGGGAGGGAAGTCGAGTGTCAGAAGCAGCAGGGCGTGGGGTGGCGTCATCGCAAGAATTTGGGTATGGTATCCCTTATATCTACGGTATTCCAGGTTGGTGACGAACTGATATGCGTTGCAAACTTGTTGTCCGCAACGGACAGCACGCAGGACAGTCCTTCCACATAGACGAGGGGCAGAGCAAGATCCTCGGACGGGATGCATCGTGCGAGATGCAGATGTACGACAAGGGTCTTTCTCGCAACCACTCCTTGGTCGAGAGCAAGGAAGGGCGCTTTGTCCTTTCCGACCTGGGAAGCACCAATGGCACCTTCGTCAACGGCAAGATGATCATTTCCAAGCCGCTGGAGGAGGGAGACCTGGTCAATGTCGGCAAGATCCAGCTGCAGTTCTTCCTCGAGCGCGATCAAAATCCGGTCTCCAGCTCGGTTCGGATCGTCGAGGATCTGGATCCGATCGGGCCCGGCACGATCCTCAAGCGGATGGACATCGACTCGGTTGCCTTCTCGAAGCAGGAGCTTGAGGCCTCCGGCGATCTGCGGGCTCAGCTGCTTCATTACCAGCAGGCGCTGAAGACGATCTATCAGGTCGGCATCGCGATCAACGCGGCCAAGACGCTGGATGCCCTCTATAACCAGATGATGGACATCGTGATGGATGTCCTGAAGGCTGAGCGGGGTTTCGTCATTCTCTGCAACGAGGACGCTGAGGAGATGTTCGAGACGGTCGTGGCCCGCGGACAGCAGGGCAGCAAGGCCAACGTCAGCCGGACCATCTTGACCAAGACGGTCGAAGAAGGGCTGTCGGTCCTCTCCTCAAACGCGATGGCGGACGATCGGTTCAAGGACGGGATGAGTATCATTCTCAACCAGATCAAATCGGTGATGGCCGTTCCGCTGAAGAGCTTTAGCGGACAGACCTACGGGGCGATCTATGTGGACAGCCGAGGCACGTCCGAGCTGTTCCAGGACTCGCAGCTCGAGCTGCTCTCGATCATCGGTATGCAGACGGGTATTCGGGCCGAGAGGATCGAGCTCAACGATCAGCTGCTCGAACAGGCCAAGATGAAGCAGTCCCTCGACGTGGCCCGCAACATCCAGCGCAGCTTCCTGCCCACGGGGCTTCCGGAGTCTCTGGGCCTGGATATCGTTGGCTGGAGCGAGTCGTGTGATGAAACCGGCGGCGATTATTACGATTTCATCGAGTACCCAAACGGGTGCCTGGGGCTCGGCGTGGGTGACGTGTCGGGTCACGGTGTCGGCGCCGCTCTGCTGATGGCGACCGCCCGGGCCTTCCTGCGCGCGTTGGTCACGCACAGCGACTCAATGGCTGATCTGTTCACGCGACTCAACCAGCTGCTCGAGTCGGATCTCGAAGACGATCAGTTCATGACTTTTTTCTACGGCGTGCTGGATCCCGAGACCTGGGAGTTGACCTACTCGTCGGCGGGGCATGAGCTGCCCATCCTCTATCGCGCACTCAACGACGAGTTCGAGTCACTGGACTCACTCGGCGTGCCGCTGGGTATGATTCCGGACTACGAGTATTCTCAGGCGGGGCCGATTCGCTTCATGGACGGCGACATCTTGATCTTGTCGACCGACGGCATTGTCGAGGCGATGAACCCGGAGAACGAGGAGTTCGGACGGGAGCGGCTGGAGCAGGTGATCCGGGAAAGTACCCGCCAGTCTGCCAATCAGATCGTGCGCAATATCCACTCCGCAGTGACTGAATTCGCCCAAGGACGCCCCAAGCGGGACGACCTGACCATTGTCGTGGTCAAGTTCGATTCACGGGGGCTGGTCGACAGCGACCTGCGGGAAAGCGATCTGGAGTCGACCGCGTCAGACGCGTTGGAAGCCCTTTAGTCGGACTCCGCTGGCTGGTCGGGCACAGCCGCTCACTTCTTGCGCAGTTCGGATGACTGCAGTCTCAGCCGGAGTAGCAGCTTGCGTCGCTGTTTGACGGTCAGGTTGGCCTTGCCGAGGGCCAGGCCGGCCTGTTCCTGCACGGCCTTTTTCGCGTCCCGCATCGCCCTGGTCAGCGCCTCGAGCGTCTCGACGCTGGGGGGCTCTCCGCTCTTGGCCAGCGCCATGCCGATCGCTCGTGCAGCCTCTGCTCGGGCCATCGGGTTGTTCTTACGGTCGCGGAGCAGCAGAGTCAGCGGTCCAATCGCCGAGGGGGTTGCCAGGCGTGCCAGCGCACGTAGTGCGGGCATGCGGACCGCGTCCTCTCGTTTGAGCGCCTTGATCAGGCCTTTTTGCGCCAGTGAGAGGTCGAAGATCGAATGGTCGGGGGCGATCGTCGCCAGCGCTTGCGCCGCTTCTGCAGCAGTCTTGTCGGCTGCCAGCTTGAAGCCTCCCATGGTACGCTGCAGCTCACGCCGGAGCTTGGGCAGGTAGACCTTGGGTTTCAGGGGCAGTACGATCACGCGGTCCTTGAAGATTGCGCGGACGTGCCCCGGGTCGGTTGGCTTGACGATGCCGAAGATGGGAATTCGCGCCATCTGAGGATTCAGCAGGATGATGTCGATGAGATCCTTGGCGACCTGGGCATCCGGGCTGCCGCCGAGGTGAGCGTCGATGATGATCAGATCCTCGGTGGGCCACTGACCGGCGAACTGCAGTCCTTTCTTGCGTGTCGAGGCCTTGAACACCACCATCTTCTCCGAGGTCCGCAGCAGGTAGCTGAGCTGATTGAGCACGGGGAAGTTGGGGGTGACGATCAGCGCTACAGGCTTGCTGGATTGTCCGACCGTCGCTTCGAGGACTCGTATCACGTTGCTGGCTTGACTGATCGGCTCTTTGGGATCGATCAGGACGAGGGTGCGGGCCGCGTTGTACTTGACCCGCTCGTCCTGTTGACGTAGCGCGGCGAATAGTTCCGCACCCGGCTCGCTTCCATGCTTGACGACCTGGGCTAGCCCGCGGCAGGCCATTCGCGCCACATCCATGCGCCCCTCGGCCAGTGAGCGCCCGAGCGCGCTGTAGATTACCTGGGCCCCGGCTGAGTGGGCGAGGCTCAGGTGGCGCGAAAGAACCTGCTGATTCTTCCTGGCGCCGGCCAGCTGGGTCCTGGTGAACGAGGCGCCCTTGCGGGAGAGCGCGCCGCTGAGCACGTCTTGCACTCTGGCGTATTGGGCATAGAGCGTGCTGACGTACAAGACCCAAGCCTCGGCGTTATCCGGGCGCATGACCAGGCTGCGCAGAAGCGCTCGCTCCGCCTGGAACAGACCGAACAAGTAGGGTGGGATGTGGTAGCCCTTGAGTGTTCCCCCCTCCCAGGCCCAGTACTGTGAGCGATCGATAGCCTCGACCATGGTCCAGGGTCGTTCCTGGTAGTAACCGCGCCCCAGGGTGACGTAGAGACCGAAGGCGCTCTTGGCGGTCCCGCTGGCGATGCGGGTCAGCGCTTGCGCGGCCGCGCTGGCTCCCTTGCCGCGGGTCGTCTCCGCTGCCCACTTGAGGTCCGCCGCCGCTCGTCGGTCGGCAATGCCGCCGAGCGCCTGGGCGGCTGCCTCGACCAACGATGAGTCACTACTGTGCAGGAGTTCGATCAGCGGCAGCACGACCTGAGGGCCCAGTCGGCGAAGTGTGTCGACCGCTCGTGAACGGCTGGCTCCTCCGCTCTTGAGGTGCAGGATGAAGTGTGGGACCGAGCGCTCGCCCCCCCTCGAGTCCAGACTGGTGAAAGCTTTTTCGCGGGCAGCACGGTCGCTGCCTTCGATCACCTGCCGAACCATCACCCGCATCTTGTCCTCGGGGATCAGCGGGCGCGAGAGGGTTGCGGTGCTGGAGGACATCAGCCTGCGCGCGAAGGTCTCGAACTGGCCTCCCTTCTCCATGACACGTAGCAGCTTGCTGTCACCGGCTGACTGGCGCAGCCGCAGGATGTCTTGCTGGCTGGGGCTCCTCCGGAGGAGATCCATGAAGGCTTTTTGGGCTTGTGGGTATTGGCCTCGATCGAACAGATCCAGCCCCCTTGCCAGGAGCTTGTCGAGTGAGGCGTCGGGCTGTTGGGCAGTGGCGTGGCTGGCACAGATGACGAGCGCGGTGATGAGTAGCAGCAGTTTGCGCATTGCTCTGTTGATGTCCTCGATGTCCGGACCGTCGATGTCCGGGGTTCTGGGTGGGCAAGGCATGGTATCTGGTTCGGCTGGGCTTGTAAACGTTCAACCGGGCAGGCGCGCCAGACCGGCCTCCACCCCGAGCAACGGAGTCTGGAGCACTGTCGAGGCCCTGTCGATCGAGAGGCTCACGTCCGGCGGGCGGGGCACACTGCTGTCTGCCACCGAGGCTGGCCGGGCCAGCGTGGGGTCGTGACCGGCTCGGACCAGGAGGTGCCGACCGAAGTCGAAGCGGCTCCATCGTTCCGGTCCCGCGAGATGCAGCAGACCTCTCGTGTCACCGACCAGCAACTCCGCCAGGGCATCGGCCAGGGTGAAGCTGTCGATCGGACTGCGGAATTCATCGGTATACAACTCGACAGGCTGCGATCCTTCGGCTGCGCGGACAATCCAGTCGACCTGGCGTACTCCGCCGCCAGGTAGTGGCCCGTAGCACAGGGCGACACGGCAGACCAGGTGGTTGCCCCCGGCGCCGAGTACCGCGAGCTCAGCGTCGGCCTTGGTCCGCGCGTATTCGAACAGAGGGGTAGGCGAATCCGCTTCGCTGTAGGGGGCGGAGGTGCCGTCGAACACTAGATCGGTGGAGGTGAACACCATCCTCGCTCCGTCCGCGGCGGCGCGCTCAGCCAGCATTTGGGTTGCCCTGACGTTGACCGCTTCGGCCTCTTCGGGCCGGTCACGGCAGTCAGTGATGCTGGAGACCGCGGCCAGGTGGAGCACGCCGTCAGGCTGCACCTCGGCCCAGAGTCGGTCGAGGGTCTCGGGGTCTGCGAGTTCGGTGCGGAAGGACTGGGCGCCGGCGTGGACCGGCGGCGTCCGATGCCAGGTGGTGATCACCTCGAATCGATTCGCGTGGCGCGAACAGAAATTGTGTCCGAAGAAACCTGCGGCGCCGGTGACGAGGATGCGCATCGAGGTCTGCTATAATCCCCTCACCAAAAAATGCAACTCCAGATCAAACGACTGTGCGAAGAGGCGATCCTGCCGGTGGCCGACCCTTCAGGTGAAAACGCCGGGATCGACCTGCACACCACTGCGGCGACAGCGCTCGAGCCCGGACGAGTTACGGTCTGCCCGACGGGTATCACCACCTGCTTTCCCCCGGGCTACGTCGGTCTTCTGCGGGATCGTTCGGGGCTTGGCAGTCGCGGTATCCACCTGCTCGGCGGCGTGATCGATTCTGGCTATCGGGGTGAATGGAAGGTGCTGCTGATCAACCTCGGCAGCGAGACCTACCACGTCGAACCAGGCGACCGTGTGGCCCAGCTGATATTTCATCGGGTGGAGCTCGCCGAGATCGAGGAGGTCGCGGAGTTACCCGAGAGCCTGAGAGGCGCTGCGGGGTTCGGCTCTTCTGGCCGCTAGCCGGGTAAGCTGGAACGCCAGCGGTCAGCGAACTCCAGCGGGGTCTGGGGCCTGTCTGCGGGGTCTTTCGCCATCGCTTGATGCAGCAGCGCGTCCACGTCGAGAGGGAGGTCTTTGCGGTGTGCGCTCAGGTGTGGCACCGGGCGTTCGAGAATCGAGGTGATCAGTTCGTAATCCGTGTGGGCCACGTAGGGCCGCTCACCCGTCAGCAGGTAAAACACCGTGGCCGCCAGTCCGTAGATGTCGGCTCGCGCGTCGCTGCAGTGGGGGTCCTGGATCTGCTCGGGCGCCATGAACTCGAGAGTGCCTAGAATGCCCCCGTCCGCGGTCAGCACGCTGTCCGAGTCGACCTTCAGCGCCAGTCCGAAGTCGGTCAGCCTCACGTTGCCTTGTTCGTCGATCAGGATGTTGCCCGGCTTGATGTCCCGGTGGATCACATCCTGCTGATGCGCGAAGGCCAGCGCCCCGCAGGTCGCGTCGATGATCGGCGTCACCTCGTCCAGTTCGAAGGGGCGATCCTGCCGGGTCAGCAGCAGTCCGACGTCCGATCCAATGATGTACTCCATCGCCAGGTAGGGCTGGTAGATGACCTGTCCGCTGTCGTGGTAGCAGACGATCGCAGGATGGTCGAGCTTGCGCAGCACCTCGATCTCGCGTTGGAACCGGGCCTCGCGGTAGCCGCTTCTGGTATCGCCTGGCATGGTTCGGAGAAGCTTGAGTGCGATTCGTGATCCATCGCGTCGGTCGACCGCCTCGAGTACTCGCCCGGTCGCCCCCACCCCGATCTGGCTCAGCAGGCGATAGGGGCCGAACTGCTCGAAGTCGCCGACATCGGACAGAGCGCAGTTCAGGCAGTACGTGCCGCTCGAGTCGCGGTACCGGCCGCCGCGCGAGGACTCTGTCGCGGTGAGTGGGCTTTCGCAGCCGGAGCAGGTTCGGAGGGAGTCGCCTTGTTCGATCTTGATCCGGATCGCGGCCTTCGGGCCGACCCCGATGACATCGTCGTCATGTGCCAGGCTCTCCGAAATCCAGCGCCCGTTGATGAACGACCCGTTGGTGCTGCCGAGGTCTCGAACGATCACTGTTTCGCTTTTGCAGGCCAGCTCGCAGTGACGCTTGCTCACGCCGGCGACGGGCAGAACGATGTCGGCGAGCTCGGGATCTCGTCCTACCTGCACGGTGCGTCCGGAGGTCAGGCGCACGGGTTTGTCCCAGTACTCGGAGGAGAGGATGACCTCGATGGTCATGAGAAATACCAGCATACCGAGGTTGGGTGCCCCCTTCAAGTACTGCTAGACTATACGAAGATGGCGCCAGCGAACCCCACTCCAGATGACGCTTCTCTCCTGGGACAGACCGCCAAACTCGGCGGCCCTGATCCTTCGACGGCAGCTTCCAAGGGGCTGAGCTTCCCGGAGGCCGGTCGCTACGGAGTCTTGAGCAAGTTGGGCGAGGGAGGCATGGGTGAGGTCTATCTGTGCTGGGATAGCCAGCTGCGGCGCAAGGTGGCGATCAAGCTTCTGACCGAGATGACCGAGGAGTTCATTCAGCGGTTCGAGGAAGAAGCGCAGATCACCGGCCAGCTCGAACATCCGAACATCATTCCGATCCACGAGTACGGGGTTGATCTGCGAGGGCAGCCTTATTTCGTGATGAAGCGGGTCAAGGGGCAATCGCTGGACGAACTGGTTTCTCAGAGGAGCCGCTCGGAGTTACTGCAGATCATGCTCAAGATCTGCGATGCCGTCTCGTTTGCTCACTCGCGGGAGGTCATCCATCGGGATCTCAAGCCGGAGAACGTGATGGTCGGCTCGTTCGGCGAGGTGTTGGTGATGGATTGGGGGCTCTGGCGAATGATGGAAGCGCCCGGGTCGTCCGAGCGTCACGGGGCTGGCGTTGATCCGCCGAGCGATGCGATCGCGGTCCTCACCCCGGCAGGCGGTCCTCACCAGACACAGCTTGGTCTGATCCTGGGGACGCCGGAGTACATGGCACCCGAGCAGGCCGTGGGTGAGAACCACAAGATCGACGCTCGGACCGACATCTACAGCCTGGGCGCGATGCTGTACGAGTTCCTGACCGGGCAGGTGCCCCACCGTGGCGAGACGGTCGTGGAGTTGATCGCCTGTGCGATGGGGGGCACGTTCGAGCCGCCGGACCGAGCCGCGCCCGAGCGGGGTATTCCACCGGAGTTGTCTGCGATAACGATGAAGGCGATGATGCCCAAGCGGGCGCAGCGCTACCAGACTGTGGCAGACTTCCGTCTGGATCTGGAGCGCTACCTCGACGGGCACTCGGTCAGTGCACGGCGAGATCCTCTCGGCGATCGAATCGTCAAGTGGGTCAAGCGGCATCCGGTGTCCGTGGCGGTGGGGGTCACCGCTGTGCTGGTCGCGCTGGCCGGCACGGGCGGTGTCATGTTCACGCAGCATCGCGGGCAGGCCCTGCGCATTCGAGCGTTGTGCAGCGAGGCGCGCGCGGCGCAGGCGGCGGGGCAGACATTGGAGAATCAGCTACAGGCGCTGACAGCGGTAGATCGCTGGCTCGATGTGGCTGCGGCCGCGCCGGAGGCCATCGAGGCCAAGGCGCAGGTGTTGACCCGGATCAACACGCTGGGTGTCAAGTCCAAGGACTGGGAAATGGCCCGTCATGTGGCACGCGAGGTGGGGCGTCTGGCGGGATATGCCGAGATGGGCAAGAAACTGCTCGATGAGACCGATGCGGCGGCGACTCGGCGCTCGCGAGAGAATCATCAGCGTTTGACCCAGATCTTCGGGCAGGTTCGTCGAGGGGAGGTGGCATCCCAGCAAATGGAGGCGCACCTGCTGGAGATCATCGGGATGCGCGATCCGCAGGCGGTGGATGCGGCGATCACGGCGCTCGGCAGCAAGAACGCGCTCTCGCGCCGGCTCGCGGCCCGTGTGCTGGGCTGGCTCGGGGCGAAGAAGGCCGTCACGCCGCTGATCGACAATCTTTCCGATCCCGAACTGGAGAACGCGATCACGGTGGCCCAGGCCCTTGGCAGAATCGGTGATCCTCGCGCCGAGGCGCCGCTGGCCGGGGAGCTGTTTCGGCGGGGGGGACCGACCAGCCTGTTCGGGTTGCGGACCCGCATGGCCTTTCTCGGGCTCAAGGCGGACGCTCGGGTGGTTGCCCGGCCGGAGGACCCGCAGGGCTACCTCGAGCGTGCTCGAAGCGCTCTGCGCCGTCAGGAGCCGAAAAAAGCGCTGGCCGACGCCCGCCAGGCGCGGGCTCTCGACCCCAAGAATCTCGAGGCCTACATGCTGGAGGGCAATGCGCTACGTCATCTCGGTCGCTCTGCCGAGGCGGTGGCGGTCTATCGGCTGGGTCTGGTACACGCGCCACGGCAGCCGGAGTTGTGGTTCAACGTGGGAACCGCGCTGGCTGATCAGCGCAAGTTCGCGGAGTCGCTGAAGGCCTATGATCGAGCCATCTCACTGAGCACTCAGGAGGCGGTGTTTTTCCTCAATCGTGGATATACACTGCTGGAGCTGGGGCGGC
>CAZANL010000009.1:20966-22406 GCA_964486115.1 uncultured Planctomycetota bacterium | reverse complement strand
TGGCGACGGCGGAAGACATCGACCGGGCGATGGTGCTGGGCTATGGCCACCCGATGGGGCCGCTCAAGCTCACCGACCTGGTCGGTCTCGACGTGCGCCTGAATATCGCGGAGTACCTGCACCGCGAGCTGGGCAGCGAGACCTTCCGCCCACCCGAATTGCTGCGTCAGCTGGTGGCAGAGGGGAAGCTGGGCAAGAAGAGCGGTCAGGGCTTCTACAACTGGTAACCATCTTTCCAATTGGCAAGTTTGTTTACGTCTCTTGTAAAGAGATTGGGCTGCTGAATGCCTTCTGTTGGGACTTGCCAGCTGGCACGTGATTTGAAGGATGCTCCTGCTGAAAGGAGTTGCTCATGATCACTCGTCTCTTTCCAGTTCTCGCCTTCTTTGTCCTCGCACTCGCACCCGCCCACGCCCAGAACATCGAACAACTGATCCAGCAGTATGGTGACGAGCAGGTCCCGCAGGAGGCCAATATCCTCTCATCGGCGGAGGAGTGGCTCGCATCGAGTGGTCAGTCCGCTGGCACCTCGGCGCTGCCAGCGGAGTTGAGCCAGCACCTGAAAAGCCTCGCGCAGCACGGCGTGCTGAAGAAAAATCAGCTGAGCGGGCTCCAGAGGGCGTTCCAGAGCGCGCCGCAACGGACGGCGGCAATGGTCGGCGAGATCCGACGATTCGCCGACGAGCTGAAACAGCGAGATTGCCTGGCCACGCTCCGATCGCAGCTCGGCGCCAACTGGCGCGCGCACCGAGCGCGCCGGCTGCTCCTGGCAGGCGCCCACGAGGTGCTCGGCACGATCTCGCGCCGCGGCGGGAATCTGCGGGAACTCGACACCCAGACCCTGCGGCAGACTCCATTCCAGCACGGAGACAGCATCTTCAGCTTTGGCACCAGGGTGAACAACATGGTGCAGATCCCGCTCGGCACCCTCGTTCTGAGCATCGGTGCGTATGGGACATACAACATTCTGTCGCGCAGCGGAGAGCCGCTGGTGATGACCCATACCGACCCGCTCTACCTCACTCCCTGGCACCTGAAAAAAAATGCAGCGGCCTCCTCCTGGAAGCAGCCGATCTGCGCCTATCACTTCCCCGAGCAGGGCTGGACCTTCATCGGAGTGGCCCGGACCACCGCAGGACGCACCAGCACGCTGATCGTGACCGATGGCCAGCGTTCCCTGATCATCACCCGGATGGACAAGAGCATCGCGGAAATCCGCGCCTTTAGTCGTCCCTTTACGCTGCTGGCCGCGGATATCCTGAAAAACACCTCACAGGTCGAGCAGTTGGTGTTCAAGAACAACCGTCTCTGGTCAAACAAGAAGGCGATGCCGGTGTTCCGATCCAGCAAGGCGCTCAAGGTGGCCGCTTGGGCCTATGATTTCACCCGTCAGCTGACCCAGGCCCAGCAACGTCACCGGACTCGACTCGAACGAGTGAG
>CAZANL010000009.1:9487-20956 GCA_964486115.1 uncultured Planctomycetota bacterium | reverse complement strand
CAAGACCCTGCAGGCCAAACGGACGGCTAGCAGCCGAAACGACCCGCAGTTCTTGCGGTACGCGATAGAGCTGCTCAAGCAATATTGAACCGGAACCACAGGACAGACTGACAAGGAGTGGGGGCCTGACTGCCCAGGTCAGCCAGAGTCGGCAACCCACTCCACGGTCCCGGACTCGGCGACCTGACCGACGGATCAGCGCTGCGCGAGCATCGTATCCAGTTCCCTCAGCAGTTCACTCGGACTCTGGTATCGATCCTCGGCAGGCTTGGCCATCAGCTTGGTCACCAACCGGCGCAGCTGATCGTCCTCGAAGCCGGGACAGTCAGAGAAATCGAGGGGCTTGCTGCAGTGCATGGCCAGGACTTCCTCTAGCGAGGACCCCGTGAACGGCGGCCGATAGGCGACCATGTGGTACAGGGTCGCGCCCAGGCTGTACAGATCAGTCCGACTATCCAGCCGATCTGACTGCCCCCGCGCTTGCTCCGGCGACATGTAGTCGATGGTGCCACAGGTGGCCGCTTCCGCCTCATCCGGTGGCCGCTGCCTGTCGAAGCACAAGCCGAAATCGCAGAGCTTGATCCCGCGGCGGCCGTAGACCAGCAGGTTGGCCGGCTTGATATCGCGGTGGACCAGCTGCTGCTGCTCCAGATAGAGCAGGGCCAGACCTACCTGCTTCAAGATCTTCAGCGCCGTTGTCTTCGGGATCCCCGCCCGCTGATCGATGACGTCCATCACGGTGCCCCGCCCCTCGACCAGCTCGAGCACCTGAAAGAAAAAGCCCCTCGAGAAACCGAAGTCATGACCCCGCAGGATATACTTGTTGTCCAGCCGGATCAGCGTCATCCCTTCCCGCGCAAACCGCGTGACTGCCAGCTGGTCATCGCACAGACCTGGGTACAACAGCTTCAGCGCACAGAGCTGGCCGGTTGCGTCTTCCAGCGCGCGAAAGATCGTCGCCGATCCGCCGTGCCCAAGCTTCTCCAGAATGCGGTAACCCAGCACAGGCTGACGGCAATCCGCCCCGCGATGAAGCAGGCGCTGCGCCTCCCTGGAATTGAAGTCCGACTCCTCATCCGGCTCCTCGTCAGCCGGCCGGTCCTGGGAGGGCTGGTAAGCCTGCGCCCGCTGGCTCTCGTCGAACCGCTTTCTCTGGGCCTCGAAGAACTCCCGTGCCCGACGGACTGTCGTTCTTCTTGGTCGCTGAACCTCGTCGAATTCTTCGGGTCTGACCACAAGACCTGCTCAGCTAGTAACGATGCGCTACGCCAGCGCCGGTCATGCGCTTCTGCCAGACGACTGCGCCGGAACGGTCGACTACCTGCAATCCCTGCCTCGAACTTATCAACGTATTCCCGTTGCTCAGCCGCTGAGCGCTGCGAGGAGACTGGAGGCCTTCCTTCTTCCAGACCACTTTGCCATTACGATCGTATTCCACGACGCTGCGAGCGCCGTTCTGACAGACCAGCGTGTTACCATTCTCCAGCCGGGTCGCGTGCATCGGTCTTGAGAGGCCGCTGACACTCCAGACCTCCTTGCCCTTCTGGTCCACCTCGACCACCTTGCTACCACTGAACAGCGACACCAGCGTCCGCCCATTGGCCAGTCGCTCGGCCGAGATCGGGTTCTGCGCAACAGACACGGTCCAAGCAGTGCTTCCATCCGGCCGAATTTCCAGCAGCTTGTTGCCGTTGTAGCAGGCAACCAGCGTATTACCGTTGCTCGCCCGAGACACGTTATAGAGTCCGCCTGGCTTCACGTTCCTGGCCCAGACCTCCTGCCCCTTCGCGTCGAGTTCCATGATCCTGTTCTTGTTGTAAGAAACGATCACCCGGTGCCCGCTGGGCAGTCCGACCCCTGCCATCGCTCCGGCGATCTTTTTTTCCCAGACCTGCTTGCCGGTCGAGTCCAACTCCAGGACCTTGCCAGCCTGGTACATACAGACCAGCGTACGCCCGAGCAGCACCCTGAAAGAGGCCAGCGGAAAGTACAGCTTCGCCACCGCTCCTTCACTCGCGAGCCAAGCTCGCCATTTCTCGATCACGACCTTGCGCTTCTGTTCACTCTCGAAAGCCCTGAAGCCGAACTTCTTGTGCGACAGCGACCGCAGATACTGGATCGCACGCAACCGGAGTTCGAACTTGCTCACAGAGAGCAGGCCAATCAGGATCTCGAGCGCACGCCGGTCCCCTTGGTCAGCCAACGCACGAACCGCGGCGAGCCGAATCCGCGGCTCTCCATTCGTTGCCCAAGAATGCAGCTCATCACCCACCCGCGTGCCGAAGACCTTGCCCAGCGCACCCACGGCAGATCTGCGCAACTCGAAACTCTTCGCCTTGATCAACTGACGCAACAGGTCACCATCGGCCTCCACTGCAGTCGCGATCAGAGCGGCTTCGCCGGCGGTCAGCACATAGCTGTCAACCTCGTGCGGCATAATCTGAGCAACCTTCGCCGCCAGCCCCTTGATCTTGAGCAGCTTGATACTGCGAAACACCGCGTGCATGAGGACCGCACGTGTCGCGCCACGATCACGCACCGCAGCCAGAATCCTGTTGGCCCGGGCCGACACCTCCAGACTCTCGGAGCGCATGGCCTCTTTGAGTGATTCGAGCGGGGGGACCGGCAACTGAATCAGCAACTGGGTCGCTTTTTCCCGCAGCTTCCACGACCGGTCGTCGAGCTGCTCGATCAGCCGCCCGACACGCTCCCGGTATTGCTTGGTCATCACCCGCGATGGGTCCTGGGAGTCGAGATAGCCAGCCAGGCCTTCCTTCGTCGGCTCGATCTCCTCACTCGCCAATAGCTTGCGATAGTGACTGTCCAGCCCCTTTGCTTCCTCCGCACAGAGCGCTGGGACGAGCAAACCGGCCAAACACGCAAAGATGAAAAAAGGTGATCTCACGTCCGACACTCCTGTTACGGGAAGGCCGCCTCCTGGCGCCATGCCTTCCTCTGGACCAGTATAGGAAGCTTCGGAATCGATTGCCAGGCCCGTGCCCACCGTTGCATTCCGAGCTGGCCTCGCAGATGCACGTCCCGGACTGACCGTGCACCCAACCCGAGTCCGCTGAGCCGGGGTGGTCGGATTCATGAGAACGGATCGGACAGGCTCCAGACGAAAAAACCGGCGAGTCCGACGCTGTCGGGACGGGCCAGGCCGTTACAACCTGGGGCTGTCTCCAGCGCCCCTGGTTACGGCGCCATCAGGGTCATGCAGCCCGGACAACCGATGGCACCGTCAACCTCGATTCTTACCGGCAGAAACGCTCCAATCGTGTGTGCGTTGGTCAGCAGGTGGTTGCTCACCCGCTCGGTGGTCAGCCGCAGACGTTCGCCCGACGGAAGGGCCAGGGATGCCGGCAGCAGGATCTGATCCGCCATGTGTGCATCCAGCAGCGCGCCTGACCGGTCGAAATCGTCCCACGCCCGAGCTGCCTCCTGGCCCACCCTCTCCGCCTTCTTTCCGCGCTGCCCCAGCGATCCGAAACCGGCCCTGGTGTGAGTGTAGCCCCCCTCGATCATCAGGTGGGTCCCGGGCGAGAAGCTGTCCAGACGAGTCAGTTCAGGGTGGGTCTGTCGCCCCTCCAGTGCGCTCTGCGCGCCTTGCACCTGCCGCTGCAGGATGTGACTCGGCAGCCCGTCCGAGACCTCGGAGTACAACTGGAGGTACTCCAGCCGTCCTCGTTCAGTTTTCGGCATCGCGACCTCCCGGCAGGGTGAAACCGTGGCACGCAGCGCTCCCCCGCCTCTCGGATAGAAGCCCGCACGATCCAGCGACAGCGCAACCTGGCCGCCCAGCTGCTCATACCACCAGGCCCATACTTTCAGCAGGTAGGGATAGCTCGGGCTCCAGGGGACGTGAGTCCCTCCGCTGACCGTCACCGTCGACGGGACCCCGGCTGAGGCTAGCGGATAGACGATCGTCTGAAACACCAGAGAAGCCGCACCCGCAGTTCCAATGTCGAACCGGTAGTCGCCGGGTGACACGCTCCCCGGGTCGAAGACCAGCGTCTGGGAGTTCTTGGAATCCCCCTCGACCGTGGCCGCGCTGATCTGGGCGGCGGCCCGGACACCTGACAGGTGTTGGGCCATCAGCCCCGGCTGGCTACGGTTGCCCCGAATCCGACGGATGCGGAACGGCTTCCCGGTAATACAGGAGAGACTCAACGCCGTCCGGAGGATCTGTCCTCCGCCTTCGCCACTCGCACCATCGAGTTCGATCATCTCCACCTCAAACAGGCCACGAGCTGGCTTTGTTCAGAGCTTGCGAACCCGTTCGACGCCTTCCGGCAGTTCGATGTACTCGAGCAACATCTGATAGACTTCGGGGCACTTGTGGAACAGCCGGTTGCCGCCTTCCAGCGCGCTCCTCATGTACAGTCGATAATGCCGACGCCAGTTCACTCGCTCCTTTTCGTCCATGTTGATCATGGCCTTCTTGCGGACATCAGGAGAGCGTCGGCGGTAGGTCCAGCGGATCTGCGAGTAGGCGGATGCCAGCGTGTCCGCCTTGAGCACGTCAACCCCCGCCTCACCCCGGCTGGTGTCGTAGCGAAAGTCGGCCAGCAAGTTCCAGAAGACCTCTCGAGCCGCATCACTGCGCGGCAACATACCGGGCAAGATCAGTCGCCCGAATTCGGTCCCTTTACGAGGATTGGCTGCATACCCCAGTGTCCCGAGTGCAGGCACGATCAGAAAGACTGGCGAGTGACGCAAATACACCCGTCGCTCCCTCTTGGCGCTGGCCTGCAGCAGTTGCTGCATCAATAGCGGATCCCGCTTTTCGGCATCCATCACGGCACTGAGGAGGACCCCCCTGTCGAGCACCCGACCCGTGTCCGGCCTGAAGTGGACTCGCAACATCCGGGGCAGAAAGTGCTCCTGTAACTTGGCCGTCAAGCGGCAGACCCGACGGATGAAGTCCGTCTCTTGACTGACTACCTGCACCGGATCGGACACGACCCCGGTCTCCGCGAGTTTTTCCTCCCAGGAAACGAGCGCTTCATCGACCTTGGCAAGCCAGTCCTCGTCGATGCGCTTGATCAGTCGGCCGACACGCCCGATCTCCACCTTGCTATTTCGCACCTCTTCGCGCAGCGTCTTCTTCTGCTGTCTCTCGGCCTCGCTCTTGCCCTGGATTGCTCCGAGCCGCTTCTCGTCCCGATTCAACGTGCGGGTCAACTCATCCAGATGCATGCGGTTGCGCTGGCGCAGTTCGCCATAAGCCGCGCTCATCCAGCGAGAGTGGATCACCCGGCGCACCGCTCGGTCTGCATGCCAGCGGTCCGACTCCCGATGATTGAGCTCCAGATCGTCATTGGCGCAGGGTGCGATGAAGCCTTGCGCCACCCACTCCAGATACTCGTCGGCATGGAGGATGTAGGTGTCTGCCATACTCTGACTGCACACGCGCCTGGGCTGACGGCACTTGACCAGCAACCGGGCGCTGTACTCCGGCGAGAGCCAGCGGGGACCGCTACCGAGCAAGCCCCAGCGCAAAAAGGCCCGGACGGGGGGCTGCTCCTTCGACTCAAATTCGCCCGCGACCAGCTTCACCGCAACCTGCCTGTAGACATCCCAGAACAGACCCATCAGCTGCTTCTCCAGCGCCGCCCCCTCACGGCCCATCAGGTCACGCCTGACCAGCAGGAAATCGGCAACCGCCCAGGCCGCCTCTTCTTCCCCTTCGACTTCTGGATCGAAGTCCTCCCGCACTGTTTGAGCCTCGGCCACGGTGACCACCTGCCGCTCTTCCAGCAGGATCTGGTACGCAGCCAGGCTAAACATAGTGCGTGCTTCGATCCCGTGGCCCCTCAGGATGTCGGCCAGCGGCTCATCCTCTGCAAGCTTGCTGCCTTCGGCGATCAACTGCGGCTCGAGCTGCGTCTGCCAGATCAACAGCCGGATCTGCTTGACCCCGATGTCGAGAACCTCTTGCAGTTGACCCGACGCCTCTGACCGCTCCTGCTCGAGCTCCGCCAGCCGCTCTTCCAACTTCTCGATCGCGTGCCCTCCTCGCAACAGCACCTCCTGCTGCCGGATGGCCCGGGTACAGCCAGAGTCGGCTTCAACGCTGGCCTGCAGCCCACGCCGGTACTGCGTCAGACCCTCCAATTGCAGCCGCAGATCGAGACGGCGTGAGATCAGCGCTCGAAGCTCCTCAGAGATCGGAGGCACCGTCGCCGGATCCACCGTGAGGCTGTCCTCCTCGGGAGCAGAATCGAGTTCAACCTCCTCCTCATCATCCTCCTCCTCCTCATCATCCCCGTAAGGCCCCGGAGCATCCCCTGCGGCAGGCTCCACTGGGGCCGATTCGGCGGCGGCCATGTGTTCGGAATCGAGCGACGGCTCGCCATCCGCCACCTCTTCGGCCTCGGCCATATTCTCGCCTACGGCTGACGCTGCTGCGCTCGCCGCCGAAAGAGCCGCAGGCTCTGCCTGGGGCTCCTGCAGGTCCAGTTCGCCCCGCATCAGCCCAACACAATTCTCGTTCATTTCCGACAGCCGACGAGCCAGTGTTCTGGCCAGTTGCAACGTCAACTCCGGACGGCTCTTCCAGAAGTCATCCCGGTCACTGTCTGGGACCCTGAAGATGGTGCAGACCGATTGGGCCACGACCGTGGCGGTGCGCGGCTGCCCGAGCAGGATGCTCACCGCGCCGAGGAAGGACTTGGGCTTGTCGACGACCGCCAGCTGCACGCCGTCTCGACTGACCTCGACGCAGCCACTGAGCAGGATGTACAGATCGTTACCCGGTTCGCCTTCACTAAAAATCACCTGACCAGGCTGGTAGGTCGTCTTGAAGCGCTCAGCCGCGGGGGGCATGTTTTGATTCTACCCCAAATCAACAAGGAGGACAGCATTTGCGGTTGCGCCCGTGCGCCGTCAACGATTGACTGACTCTGTGCAGCAAGCGCGCGAGTTACAGATCAGACTCGGCCCACTCGACCTCCATGTCGACTCGATCCTGCAGCGTCAGCTATTCCGCTACGACCTGCGAAAGCGACACCGGGCGGGCATGCTGGGTCAGCCAATGCTCTGGCATGCAGACATCCCGCGCATGATCGAAGCCGGCTACTCTGGCGCATGCATGGGAATCCATGCATGGCCCTGGGAGAGCGAGGGCGGCTGGCGGGCCGTCAACCGCCAGCTGGACTACCTGGATCAGCTGACCGAGGCTGAACCCCGCTGTCTGCGAGTGCGAACCCATGAGGACTGGCAGACGGCTCGCGAACGTGGCCTGCTCGCGCTGGGAGCCGGTATCGAGGGTGCACACTGCCTGTGCGGTCGGATCGACCGGGTCGAGCACCTCGCGCAGCGCAACGTGGCCTACCTGACACTGGCCCACTTTTCCCGCAACGCCGCGGCCACGCCATCACTTGGCCGAGGGGCCAACGAGCGGGATGCCCTCACCCCGTTCGGCCAGGAGGTGGTAAAAACACTCAACCGACTCGGCGTCGCCGTCGACGTGGCGCATGTCAATACGCCGGGTGTGCTCGAGGCCTGCGCCATCACGCACGCCCCGCTGCTATGCACACACACCGGGGTGAAGGGTGTGCACGATCACGCACGCAACATCAGCGACACCGAGATCGACGCCATCGCGGCAACAGACGGAGTGATCGGGATCATGTTCGCGCCACTGTTTCTGGCCGGCACGCGCAAAGCCGACTCGCGAACGGTTGCCGAGCACATTGACTATGTCGTGCAGCGGGTCGGCATCCGTCATGTCGGCTGGGGCTCGGACTACGACGGCTGGATTCCGATCCCGATCGACCAACGCGACTGCACTGATTCAGTCCGGGTGACTCACTCCCTGCACCAGCTGGGCTACGATGAAACAGCGCTGGCCGCGCTGATGCGGAACAACGTTTTGCGAGTGATGAGCACCGTCAGAGAATCCGCTCGACCACCAGACTGAGGGCACCCTCCGAGTCTCCGGTGAGGATGCCGTGACTGCATCACCCCTGTCCGACACTCCACCACAGAAACTGCGTCGTCCACGCCCAGTTGCTCGAGACCAGGATGTCGCAAACTGCATGGTTATTCAGCCTACCACCGACCCGCTCTGCCCTGGCCGCTCAATCGCTAGGCTGCTTGGACGCCCGAGTGCGTCCGGCCAACCGGACCTTCTCCCAGGTCAAGCCGTTGTAGTGGGCCCAATGCTGCCAGTTACGGTAGCTCATCCCAAACAGCCGCTCGGCCTCCGCTGAGGGCGGCAATCCTTGGAAGTGCAGCATCGCAAGACGGACGATCTCGAGTGCGGTCGGCCTGCCATATTGCTTAGCCAGTTCAGGCAGAGTCTGAGGCACACCCTCCATCCGCAGAACCGACTGCCACAAGGCGGCCGAGCTAGCCTGGGAATCGTCGACCGCCCCCACGCTCTCGAACGTGGTGAAGTCCAGATCCTCCGCCTCGATTCGGGTCTTGCGCCGCGGCATGTTGATCAGCGTGCGCGTCAAGCAGTTGATCAGCTCCCGCATGTTCTCCGGCCACGGTTGCTCGACCAGCTCCCAGAGCGCCTCCTCGGAGATCGCTTCGATCTCCCGTCCCAGTTCGGCTTCGAGTTGGACCAGGTAGTGGATCACCGCAACCGGGATGTCTTCGCGCCGCTCACGCAGGGGCGGGATCTGAATTCGATACACGTTCAGCCGATCGTACAAATCGGCGCGCACGTGACCCGTGGTCACACGCTCGGCCAGGTTCTGGTTCGTGGCGGCGACGATTCGCACCTGTGTCCTCGAGATGGTGGAAGCCCCCACCGGGCGAAACTCCTTTTCCTGCAGGACCCGCAGGAACTTGGCCTGGTTCTGCAGCGACATCTCGCCGATCTCGTCGAGAAACAACGTCCCCTCCCCGGTCGACTCGAGCAGTCCGGGCTTGTCTCGCTCGGCGCCAGTGAAGGCGCCACGCACGTAGCCGAACAACTCACTGGCCAGCAACTCTTCCCCCAGCTCGCCACAGTTGATCGAAGTCAACGGCTTGCGATTCGAAAGCGCGTGGACCGCACGGGCGATGAGTTCCTTGCCAGTCCCGGTCTCTCCCGTGATCAACACGGTCGCCGGAGTCGGCCCAACGTGGCGGACCTGGCGCCAAACCGCCTGCAGCTGCGGAGATCGCCCGACCATCTCCGGCGCCTCGTCAAACCTGTCGAAAGGCGGGATCTCCGCCACGCGCAGCCTCCCATACAGCCGGACGGAATTGGCCAGCGACTCACGCTGGGCCGCATAGCGTGTGCGCCGCGCCAGGCTGACCCTGGCGAGCGAGCGCAAGACGTCACTCAGCCGCTGCCAGCTCTTGTCTGGGTCATCGGAGATCTTGGTCAGCCAGGTTTCCTGAGTGATACCGTAGCTCGACGCCTCGAGCACCTGCCGCGGCATCAAGCTGTTCGGGTAGGCTGTCAGCAGCACCCCCTCGACATGCGGCCAGTTTTCGCGACAGAGCTTGAGAACCCGCAGACCGTCCGTCGGACCCCCTCCCACCGCCTCGAAGTTCAGGTCAGAAACCACGATGTCGTATGGCTCATCTTGCCTGGCACGCTCTCTCACTCCCTCCAGACTGCCCGCCAGCTCAAATTCTATCAGCGCAGCAAGCGGCGTCCCGACCCGGCGAGCGAAGGACTCCCGCTCGCTCTTGTGATCGTCGCAAAACAGCACTCGAAGCGGCTTCATGGCGCGACTCGCATCTTGCGACGCTCTTCCTGCATGCCGTTGTAGGCGTCGATTCTCTGATCGAGGCGGTTGGGAATCGACACTTCGAAATAGACCTCCCGCGTGTCCCAGCTGAAGATGCCGGCGGCCGTGGTGCCAAAGTAGTACTGATCAAGAAAGTGCCGGATGACGAACAAGCCCAGCCCTTTGCCGCCTTGGCTGGTCTTGCCCGGAGTCCAACACTGCTCGAGATTCTCTTCGACCTTCCGCTTGAGACAGGGCTCACAGAACGCGTCGAGAAAGTCCGAGTTCTTGAGCCAGAAAAGCGCCGGAACATGTTTATGGCACAGCGAGCAGCTCAGGCTCCGGCCAGAGACCGGGTCCTTGGTCTCCACGTCCAGGTCGTTGATAAATCGAAACAGCACCTGCTCCTCACGACGGGAGACGATCACCTTCAGACGGCGCTGTCCCGAGCAGTTCCGCAGGCCGTTCTTGATGAACTCGTAGAAGATGAAGTCGAGAACCGGCTTGCGCCCCGAGGCGACGTGACGGGCTCGCTCGCTCTCGAAGTGGATGATCAGCCCCAACTCCAGGTTCTTCTTGAGTTGCCGCTGGATCTGCGGGTCACTCTCGTTTTGGTCCAGCTCTCGCGATTCGAAGCGGCCAACCTTCTCCCGAACCGTGTGAATCAGCTTGTGCAGGTCGATCTGGGTCAACCCCGCCGGAACCTGCCGAACGTCAGCGGCAGAGATCTTCATCATCTCGGCGAATTCCTGCAAGAAGTTGATGAACCCGAGACGCGCGCGGTTGGTGTCGTAGATGAACTCCATCGACTCTTCGATCTGCTCGGGGACGTTTTCGGCCTTGTCCAGATAATCCAGGATCTCCTGGCTGTAATGATGGAAGGCGAGCACCTCGTTGCCGATCGAGTGAGTCAGTCCGGCTGTCAGATTGATCCAGTTGAGCACCTCGCGCTGCCGGTTCCCCTCGTGGGCCATCTCCGCCTGGCAGCGGGCTAGCTGAGCCTGATACTGAGCAAGCCGCATCCGTTCCTCGGCATCAGCAGCACGGACCACCTCCGCGGCGGTCCGCTCGCGCCAGATACGGGCTATGCTGCGAGTCACCAGACCAACGCCCACCAGTCCGCCGAACTGAAGCAGGACCCGCGGTTCATCAGAAGCGCCAAGAGGCACAAAAAAGGCCGCCGCGAGGGCTGGAAGATACCAGACGTAGTAGAGCGGCAGGATGGCCGTGGCACGGGATGCCCCCCGGCGCGCAACGATCTGCTCATCGAGGGTTCCGAGACGTGTCTCGCCAAAGCAAGCCATCAACACGACCTGCAAATAATAGAGCGGCGTCAGTGCAGAGGACGCCCCACCGGTGACGAACACCAGAATGCCCAGCAGCATCAGGTCGAGCAACGCCAGGACTTTCTTCCATCCGGTGTAATGCGGGATCCCGGTCCAGAAGTTCTCGGCCACCATCGACACTGCATAGAGCAAGGTGACGGTGAGCCAGAACCGGCCCGGCAGGTCGAGCACGGTCGCTGCTGCGTCGGGGAAGATCGTGGCGTACTGCAGGTAAGTCAGCACCGCCCCGATCACCAGCAGCCCAAACAAGAGAAGTGGGGCAGCATGGTTGGCCGCACGCTCTCGCAGACGGTTCAGTGGCGGTGGTAGCGTCATGGACAGGAACCCACTCGGAACGGTGCAAATGCCGTGCCAGCGTGCATCTACAGCCTGGCTCGCCAGCCAGCGAACAGGCGGTTACAAAAGCCTATCCCAGGCACCTCATCGCGCCAACACGAAAGCTCATC
>CAZANL010000009.1:7792-9477 GCA_964486115.1 uncultured Planctomycetota bacterium | reverse complement strand
AAGACGATCCGCCAATGCCAGCGATCCTGCGGCGGTGCGCTCTGCTCGGTGCCCGCCATTTCGATTTCCTTGGCCCGCAGGCCCGGAATCCTCTGGCGCACGCTATGGATGTAGCGCAAGACCTGGCCACGCTGGACATGCTTGACGCGCACCTCGAAGCTATGCTCCCTGTACTCTCCCACCGGGTTGTCCCGAGGGACGATCGGTTCGGGCCGGAGGCCGAGGTTCTCGGCGATCTGCAACAAGGCGGTGCGAATGTGGGGACGCTTCTTTCCGCCTTCTTTCTCGTACTTCTGGATCTGGAGGCTCAGCCGCTGCAGCTTTGGAAAGCGGTTGATCACCTTCTGGCGGGCATCTTGATACCTGTGCACCTGACGATATTCATAGCCAGCGTAGACACCTGCCGCGACCGAAAACAGACCCATCAGGATCAGGCCCCAGGGGATTGAGTCGCGCCCAGGCAGCCTCACTCTCTCGCCCCCTTGAGCACGATGCGGTAGTTGATCCGCAGCTTGCCATCCTTGCCCGGCTTGGGAGGAGTCGTCTGCAATGCTCGCTGCATATAGGAGTGCTTGGCCGCAATCCCCTCGACCACATCCCACAGCTTGCTCTCGACCGACTGGTTGGCGACCTTTCCCTGCAGAAAGATGTCGTCCCCCTTGATCTTGAAGCTAGCCAGGATCAGTTGGTCCGGGTAATCGCGGACAAACTGCTTGAGCCCCTCGAACACGTCGAACCACACGTCGAGGCCGGGACGGATGTCCGACTGCTCGTCGGTCGGATTTGGATCGTAGAGTTTCTTCAAATCCTCGAGGGAATCTTCCAGCCGGACGATTTGATTCTCCACCGGAGACCTCAAGAACTCCGGGGGCGCCTTGCCGGTGCCGTTGTACCAACCGGGGTCCTTGGCCCACCAACGGTTTGCGCGTAGCTGACGGGCCTCGTGCAGCACATCGGAGTAGTCCCCCTTTGCCAACCGAGCCTGATTCTGAAACTGGAAGGCCAGAACCAAGGCGATGACGAACAAGAGAGAGACACCCGTCATCAACACACTCTCGATCTGCTCGAACTTGCGCGCAAACTTGAACTCCTCCTTGCGCAGCTCGGCCCCCCCCTCATCCACCCCCAAAAGTTTGAAGCAGGCACCGAGCGCGCTGGGCAGACAGGCGTTGCAGCGCAGGGGGTCGCTGCCGCCAAGCTGGTGAGGCAGATGGTCCAAGAACTCAGGAGTGCTCACTGGGACGTCGAACTTCTCTTCGAGCACCTCGGCCACCCGGGGGAGCTGGCTGCCGGGCCCGGTGAGATAAATCGCTTCTGGAGCGCCCTTGCGCGCGGTCAGCACCGTGCGGCGAAGATCCTTGACCAGTCGGCCAATGAAACGCTCGCGCTGCCTGTCCTCGAGTTGTTGCTGAGCCTGCCCCGATCCCGAAGAGCCGGTCTCCTCGGACTGTGCATTCGAATCCGCCAGTGACGAGATCGAGATCACCAGGTTCTTTTCCAGATCGCTGATGTCCAGCTGCAGATCGCCCAGGTCCCCTGACAGGTCGAGGTTCTCCAGCGGGTCCTCGCTCAGATCGAGTTGTGCTTTGCCGTCCATCGAGGCGACGCCGAGCTTCGGGCTGCGCAAGAACTGAAGCTGACCATCTATCACCAAGCTGATGTTGCTCGCCCGCTCTCCCAGCTCG
>CAZANL010000009.1:4254-7782 GCA_964486115.1 uncultured Planctomycetota bacterium | reverse complement strand
GCGCAACAGATTGAACCGCTTGTACGTATTGAGCGCGGCCAGCAGATCGATGTCGATCGTCACCGGATCGATGCGGGAAGACTCGAGGATTTTCAGCGCGCTGCGAATCAACTTCTTCTCGACGATCGAGACCAGCAGATGGGTCCGGTCCTTCTCGGTCGCCACCCGGTAATGGTTGACGATGACGTTCTCGATCGAGGTGGTCGGCAGATGCTCTTCTGCCTGGTACTTGATCGTCTTGCGAATCGCATCCTCGCTGGTGAAATCGACCGCGAAGTAGCGAAAGGTGCAGCGATGGGCCGGGAGGCAGAGTGCCACCTGATCCCGCGGCAACTTCTCCTCGTCGAAGATCGTGTTCAGCGCCTCGACCAGCGGCCCCTCCGGAAAGCCCTCGTTGTCCTCAACGACCGGAATGGCTCGCTCTACGAACGTGCTGAGTCCCCAGGCCTTACGCATCCTTGAGAGCGCTGCGACCCGAAGACAACTGACACCAAATTCTACGCTGACGATCTTGGACATAATCTTAGGCAGGGAAGGAAATTATATCCCACCATGGGAACACCATCAAGCCGGGCAAATCAGCTCCGCCCCTCTACGCCCACTCCACTTGACATTGATTTTGCCGATGCTAGACTCCGCCTTCGCCCTTTGTGACGGTACGTGTGGTTTTTCCTCTTAGTAATAGTCACCTCAGGTTCGTCCGCCATTTTACAAGGGATTACGCATTATGTCCGAAGCAACTCCTGGGCCGGAATCGGCCGCTGGCCAGACCGATGCGAGCAGCAATTCCGCCTCGGAGCAGGATTTCATCAAGATCGTTCCGCTGCCGAAAATCGTGTTCTTCTACCCGACCGCAATCATCGCCCTGGCGTGCGGAATCGTGATGAGCTTGACCGGCGACGTCAGCGTATCAGACCCCGGAGCGTGGCCCAAGCTGGCTGGCTGGGTCTTCATGGCGGTCTTCACGGCGAACATCTTGATCATTTCGTTCGACTTTCCGGGAATCAAGTTCCTGCTCGTCTGCGCCGTCCTGGTGGTGATCATCCTCGGCCTGGCGCTGACCAGCGTCTACTACGAGGATTTGATCCCGGGCGTCGGGGTGGAGCTGAACAAGATCCTGCTGGTGGCCGGAGCACACTTCTACTACTTCACCAGCGTCATGCTCACCACGGTGATCATTGCCTCGGCCGCCATTGCCCACTGGACCGATGTCTGGTACTTGCACTCCAATGAGCTGGTCCACAAACGTGGCATTCTCGGAGACGTCGAGAAATACCCGACGATCAACCTGCGTGTGACCAAGGAGATCAACGACCTGTTCGAGTTCTTCCTGTTGATGTCCGGTTCACTGGTCTTGCAACCGACGACCACCGATCGACCAATCGTTCTGGAAAACGTCTGGCGCATAAACCACCGGGAGAAGAGGATTCGCGACTTGCTCTCCACGTGGCGCATCGACTCCACCTGACAGAACGCGCGGCAGCCAACCCGACCAGAAGCCAGGAGGTACCCCTTCTGGCTTCTGGCGTTTCAAGATGAAGCAACCGAAGCCCCTCAGCATCACAGAACTGAACAAGCGGGTCAGAGAGCTCCTCGAGAGCCGTGTCCCGACGCTGTGGGTCATCGCCGAGATCAGCAACCTGAGCCAGCGAGGTGCTTCGGGCCACCTCTACTTCAAGCTCAAGGATGCGCAGGCCCAGGTCGACGCGGTCCTCTGGCAAAGCACGCGCGAGAAACTCGCGATCAAGCTCAAAGATGGTATGGAGGTGCTGGTCCAGGCTCGGGTCACGCTGTATGAGGTCGGCGGCCGTTATCAACTCGAAGTCCTCCAACTGGAGGAACGCGGACTCGGTCGACTTCAGCGGCGCTTTCTCAAGCTGAAAGACAAACTAGGCCGGGAAGGACTGTTCTCCGACAAGCGCAAGAGGCCGTTACCCGCCTTCCCCAGGCACGTCGCGCTGATTACCAGTACGACGGGCGCCGCAGTGCGCGACATGCTCAAATCGATCCAGGACCGCTGCCCCAAGGTGGCGATCGACATCTTCGGGGTGCTCGTGCAGGGGCAGCAGGCCTACGGCCAGATCGCGGAAGCGATCGAACGGCTCAACGTCTACCGGCCTCAGCTCGACCTGCTGATCCTCGGCCGTGGCGGAGGCAGTATCGAGGACCTCTGGGCCTTCAACGAGGAAGTCTTGGCTCGCGCCATCGCCCGCAGCCGAATTCCGATCGTGACGGCAATCGGCCACGAAGTGGACCAGACGATTGCGGATCTGGTGGCCGACCGGTTCGTGCCCACCCCAACTGCGGTCGGTCTGGTGTTCCCCGACCAGGCCGAGGTGATCCGCAAGCTGGGCTCTACCCGGGAGCGCCTCGCAAACACCATCCTTGGCCGCCTCAGGTCGCTGCGAGATCGACTGGACCGCCTGTCCAAGACAGCCGCCCTGTCCGACGCATACAGCCCCATCAAACGCCGCCAGCAACGGCTGGACGAGTTGCTCGAGCGAATGAGGCGCTGCCTGCACAGGACCCTCAAGAGTCGCCGAGAGTTGCTCGACGCTCTGGCCCGGCGCCGTGTACTGCAAGATCCGCTGGCCCCGCTATCGATCCGCCGGGAGCAACTCGCATCCATCGAACAGCGCATGGCCACCGCTGGAAATAACGTGATCGAGCGACACCGCTCGCGGATCCAGACTCACGCCGCCCAGCTCCACGCTCTCTCGCCGCTGAAAGTCCTGGGTCGTGGTTACAGCGTGACGCTCAAGGACGGCCAAGAGTTGCGAAACTGGCAAGAGATCTCGGATGGAGACTTGATCGAAACCCGGTTAGCTGCAGGATATCTGGAAAGCAAGGTGATCCGCCGATGGATGAAGTAATCGATTTCGAGAAAGCTCTGGCTGAGCTGGAGAACATCGTGCGTCAGCTCGAGAGCGGGGATCTGCCGCTGGCGCAGAGCCTCGAGCAGTACGAGAAGGGGGTGGATCGTCTGCGCCTGTGCTACCAGGCCCTCGACGAAGCGGAAGCCCGCGTGCGATCGCTCTCGGTCAATGAATCGGGTGAGCTGGTCGAGAAGCCATTCGTACACCCCAAGGACCCGACGTCTGGTGATTGACACGCTGACCGACTTCCTGGCCGAACAGAAGGCACGGGTCGACGACCTCCTCCAGCAGATGCTCCCCGAGCCGTCACCACCATTCCAGAAACTCCACGACGCGATGCGCTACAGCCTGCTGGGACCCGGAAAGCGCATTCGCCCGGTTCTCTGTCTGACCACCGGGGAAGCGCTAGGCGCCGAGCCAGCCGACCTGGAACCGGTCGCTGCCGCACTCGAGATGATACACACATACTCGCTGGTGCATGACGATCTGCCGGCGATGGACGACGACAATCAGCGGCGCGGACGACCGACCAGCCATCTGGTCTTCGGCGAGGCCATGGCAATCCTCTGCGGAGACGGCCTGCTGACGCTCGCCTTCGAGGTGGTTGCGGACAAAACGGCGAGCACGGACCTGGTTGCCCCGCTCGTATCCG
>CAZANL010000009.1:0-4244 GCA_964486115.1 uncultured Planctomycetota bacterium | reverse complement strand
CTTGCCCGGGGAGCGGGCGGGGGTGGGATGGTCGGTGGACAAGCGGCCGATCTGCTCTGCGAAGGCCGAGCGCCAGACGCCGAAGCTCTGCGGTTCGTCCACCGCCACAAGACGGCAGCGCTCCTGCAGTCCTCGGTTGTCTGTGGCGCCCTGGCCGCACGCGCCAACGACGCGACGCTGGCCCGCATCCGCGACTACGGCGAGGCCATCGGCCTGGCGTTTCAAGTGGCCGACGACATCCTCGATGTGACCGGTGACGCGCGGGCGATGGGCAAGGCGGTCGGGAAGGATGCCGCGATCGGCAAGCTGACCTACCCGGGAGTCCATGGCCTGGAAAAAGCCCGTTCGATCGCCAGATCGCTCTGCGAGCGCGCCCACGTAGCCGTCGAGGGACTACCGGGTAGCCAACGGTTGACAGAGCTTGCCAGCTTCATCGTCGAACGGAGTCGCTGAGGTGGGCCTGAAGCTGATCATCGTCGGCGACGGCTCCAAGCCGGAGGTTCGCCAGGCCGTCGACAGGGCTCGTGGCTGGCTCGCAAGCCAAGCCGAGAAACTCGTCGTCGACCTGGATGGCCTGGTCGACCTTTCCCAGGAACAGGCCGACCTGCTGATCAACTTTGGCGGCGACGGCTCGATCCTGCAGACTGCTCGCAGGATGGGCACAGCTCAGAAACCGGTCGTCGGCGTGAACTTCGGTAAGCTGGGATTCCTGGCCGACGTCGTGCCAGGGGCACTCGAGGAAGAGTTCAGCTGGATCATCCGCGAAGGGATTCCGACTCAGCCGAGGATGCTGCTACAAGCGCGCCTGGAAACGGGCGACGCCGAACCAGAAGATTTCGTCGCGCTCAACGACGTGGTGATCACCCGGACGCGAGTGAACCGAATGGTGATCGTCAGCCTCTCGATTTGCGGAGAACAGGTCACCACCTATCACGGCGACGGGCTGATCGCGGCCACCCCCGTCGGCTCGACCGCTCATTCGCTCTCCGCAGGCGGACCGATCGTCAACCCGGGAATGCGGGCGATCGTGTTGACACCGATCTGTCCACACACACTAACCAACAGACCGCTGGTTGTTTCGGACGAGGACGATATTACCATGCGTGCCGACGGCGAGAACGCAGGATTGACGATTGACGGACAAGTCACGCGAGCGTTAGATCCAGGGGACCGGGTGGTAATCCAGGCCGCACCGTTCGAGTTCCAGCAGGTGAGGATTCGCCACTGGACCTACTACCAGTTGTTGAGAGAGAAGCTCGGCTGGGGCATCGAACCGCGGCAGTTCAACCCTGCCAACGACCATAACGCGGGAGAAATACCGTGAAATACGCGCTCATTGCCGACATCCATGCCAACGAAGCCGCCTTCAGAGCCGTGCTGGCCAAGATAGACACCCTGGAGGTCGACTCCATCGTGTGCCTGGGGGACGTCGTGGGGTACAACGCCAGCCCGGGCGCCTGCATCGACATCTGTCGAGAGCGGGAGATCCTCAGCCTCTCCGGCAACCACGACCGCTACGTCGTAAATGGGATCCAGGACAAGATTCGCCAAGAGACGGAGGACGTGATCACCTACACCGCGGCCAGAATCTCGCCAGAGCAGCTGGCCTGGCTGAAGGCACTACCCGAACAGGAGATTCTCGACAACGACTGGCTGCTGGTCCATGGTTCGCCGCTGGACAAAGACGAGTACATGCTCAAGGAACACCACTGGACACGCAACTTGAAGGCGATGAAGCAGACCTACATGGGCCTGGACATCTGCTTTTTCGGCCACACCCACTTTCCGATGGTGCTCAGCAAGGACGATTACGAGACTCACCTGCACCAAGAGCGGACCCTTCAGCTGAAGCGCGGGATGATCTACATGATCAATCCAGGCTCTGTCGGCCAACCACGTGACCGGTGTCCCAAGAGCAGCTTCTGCACATTCGACGACTGTGAATACGAGGTTCGATTCTACCGTGTCGACTACGACATCGAGAACACGCAGAACAAGCTGATCGATGCCGGACTCTCACCCAAGCTAGCGCGTCGACTCGCGGTTGGCCGCTAGCGGCAGCGGCTAACGCAGCTGCAACCAGCCGGGGACACACCACCTCAGTTGCGCAGCAGCACCTCGAAGCGCCGCTGCAGATCGATCAGGGCAGCCTTCCGTGGGCCGGCGGGAGCCAGTGAGACCCCGCGCTGCAAGTGCCCGATGACCTGATCGACCACTATCGGGTTGCGGCCCAGCTCGTCCTGATGGCGCCACCAGGTGGCGTAAGCTCGCGGCTCGACCGGATTGCGCTGAAAGTAGTCGAGGTAGTAGCGGTTAGCCTCTTGCGGCTGACGCAGAGCCAGCGATACCCGCGCCAGGTGAAACTGAACGTCACCGAAGCCCGGGCAACGGTTCTCGAGGTCTTGCCAGACAAGCTTGGCTTGCCCCAGTCTACTGCTGTTGTGTAGCGCCATCCCCAAGCGCTCGCGTGCCAACAGCGACCCAAAGCTCTCCGAACGCTTCGGCGTCAGCCGGTCGAGCCCACGACCCAGGTAATCGGCCGCTAGGCGGAATTGCTCCTGGCGAGCCCCCGGCCCGGGCGTCCGACGGGCCTCGGCCATCAGACGCTTTCCTTGTCGAGTATCGAGGTGTCCCATGAATGGAGTGACCACGAAAATCCAGTAGGCCGTGCTCAGCAAGAGAACCGGAAAGGTACAAAAGACCAGGCCCAGCCCCACTCGAGGAGCCTCCCTCTCCGGGCACTGCTCCACCCCGGCGGCCAGCACACCCGCCCAGCCCCAGAACAGGAACAGCCCGAGCGGATGAAGCAGAAACCAGGTGACCTGCGCATGCACGAGCAAGCTGGTCAGCACCGCCAGACTGATCGCCCCATAGTATTTCAGATCGCGCTCGCCCGAGGCGACGAGCGTCAACCCCCGGTCGTACAACGTCAGCAGCCAGATCAGCAGCAGCAGCACGCCAACACCGCCCAGCTCGGCTGCCGTTCGCAACAGCAGATTGTGCGGGTGAGGTGACGTCGCCGCCTGCTCGGGCTGACTGTAGTAGTTATCGACGCGGAACGGAATCGACGCAGGAAGATAGTTGCCTAGCCCACAGCCAAGCGCCATCGTTCGCGGACTGCTGATGTAAAGCCCCCACGCCTGACGCCAGAGTACCTTGCGCAGACCGATCGAACGGCGTGCCACCTCTGGCGGGCGGGCGAAAACGGCCACCAGCAAGACCAACCCGACGAGTCCTGTTGCCACGCTGAGCCGCTGGAGCCAGCCTCTCAGCAGCAAGCAGGCCATCAGCACCACCCCTGCCGCCACCGCGATCATGCCTCCCATCGAGCTGCTGATCCCCCGCGCCAGTAGGTGGATCAGTAGGGAACAGCCCGCCAGGACCGCGGGCAAATCGCTCTGCCGCACACGCAGATAGCACACCCCGCCCAGCGAGAGCAGCAGGCCTGGCTCGAGAATCAAGGTGGTAAGGTTCGGGTTTCCGGTGGGATAGGCGAAGCCCAGCTGGCTGTGATTGCCGCCACCAAGAACCCTGGCCCCGATTGCCAGGCAGGCCAGCAGCGTGGAAACGATCAGCACGGCGCCGGCGAGTTGTCCCAGGCGTCGGCGATCCGGGACCAGCTGAGGCATGAGCAGGAAGAGGAAGAACACCTCGAGTTGCTGGTAAGCCTCCAGCTGGGAAAACGCAGGACGTTCAGCCCAGATCTTCACCGATCGCAGGGACCAGAAAGCCAGCGCTGCTGCGGCCAGCCAGCACCAGCCGGCCGGCAATCGAAGTGGCTGGCCCACCGAGAAGCGCAAGCCGGACACGATGACGGCCAGGATCACCGCCAAATTGAGCAGCAACGGCTGCACAGCATCCTTCAGCGAGTTGGTGAAAGAAAAATAGGCCAGAAGAAATGACGCAATCGCGATCAGCGTTAGCCGCTCGGCCCAGCGATCCAGTCTTGTCCAGTCGGTCGTTCTCACGACTTAGTATTAACGACAAAGGGCCGACTCTTTCAAGTCGGCCCTTTCTGCTGGAAGTCAGTCGGTACTAGTTGGCGAGCGGGCCCAGAAGACCACTGGTAAAGCCGCCAGAGACCTTGGGGTCCAAGGCGAGGAATTCCTCGACGTGGCCATCCATGAACAGCACGATCACCGCGTCTTCATGGTTGAACTTCGCTCCACCTTCGTCATCATCGCACGCCAGAGACGTCTCTGATGCGCCCCGGGAGGAGTAAGCGCCGGGGTACTTGGACTGCG
>CAZANL010000008.1:0-22670 GCA_964486115.1 uncultured Planctomycetota bacterium | reverse complement strand
ACCCGCTTGTCCGGCGTCAGCCCCAGCTCGTAGGTCGGCACGATGTTGGGATGCTCCAGCTGGCCGGTGACCTGCGCCTCGCGGATGAACTTGTCCAGGGCCTGCGGATCGGCCCGGCCCTTGATCACCTTGGCCGCCATCTCGCGACCGAGGTTGTCGTCGCGAACCTGCAGAACCTGACCCATCCCACCTTCGCCCAAAATGCCGGTCACCGGATAGCGGCCGAGCTGGTCGGTTGGCCGGCGGCCCGGAGGACCGATGACCGCCATCGTCCCGCGGTCCTTCAGCAGCTGGTCGATCGTCTCGGCATTGTCGTAATCGACCGAGGAGGCCGTCTCCGAGCCGGTGGTGCCGCCCTGGGCCGCCGAGGCCGGGCAGTGGGGGCAGATACCGTCGATGCTGAGGGGCTCCCCGCAGTGACAGGTCGACCGGTCGCTCATCTTGGCTCGCCCTCGAAGCTTGGTGTCACGTGTTGAGCTTAGCAAACCCCGGGATTGGGGGGCAAGCCATGATCGAACGGGTCGACCGACGAGCAGGGTCGCCCAAATCGTGCAGGTGCTGCTTGCTGTTGCTGTCCTGCGGCAAATGCCCGCGAAAAACGGCCAGCGAGCGCTGTTCACCGCATTGGCTGCACCGGTTTGTCACGTCGTCGCAACCCCGTAAAAGACCTTGATCACGACCCACATAACCGAGCGAGACGGCAGCATTCGCCAGGCCGACCCGCTTCGCCAGGGCCTACACCAACCGGGGGACCCTGCACCTGCAGATGAAGCGGTACGACAAGGCGCTGGCAGACTACGACAAGGTCATCAGCATCGACCCTCGCCTTGCCATGGCCTACACCAACCGGGGGTTCCTCCATGCAGAGATGTTTCGGCCCAACCGAATGGGGCGCGCTACACGGCAGTGCACCGCAGTGGCGCCAGCGAGCCCCGCAGCCATGCGTCACATGTGGTAGGGTGAGAAAGGTCGGTAGCGCGGGCGACGCATCGTCCGGGGCGCTGCCAATCGTGAACCGGAGGAGCGAACATGCCCAATCACCAACTGCGGGTTTACGACAACGTCCTCGAGATGCTCTCGGGCGTCGAGAACCCGACTCCTCTGCTGCGGCTGAACCGCACCGTGCCCTTCCGGCAGGCCCAGGTGTACGCCAAGCTGGAGTGGTACAACCCGTTTGGCTCGGTCAAGGATCGCGTGGCGGCCCAGATGATCCGTGACGCCCAGCAGCGAGGCTTGCTGGGCGAGGGGCAGCAGCTGGTCGAGCCAACCAGCGGGAACACCGGGATGGGGCTGGCGATGATCGCCAACGCCGAGGGCTACTCGCTGTCGACGCCGCTGTCGAACGCCATCCCGGCCGAGAAGCGAACCATGCTGCGCTTCTTCGGTTCGAACGTCGAAGAGCTCGAAGACAGCTTGTGACCGGACCCAGGCGCCCCGGAGGGGGCCATCGCGCGTGCCGCGGAACTTGCCTCCAAGCCCGAGTTTCACATGCTCAATCAGTACGAGAACGAGGCCAACCCCGGAGCCCACGTCCAGACGACCGGTCCCGAGATCTGGCGCCAGACGCAGGGGCGGATCACCCACTTCGTGGCCGGCCTGGGAACCTGCGGGACGATCACCGGTAACGGTCGCTTGCTGAAGAGCAACAACCCCGAGATCCAGGTCATCGGCGTACACCCCGAAGAGGGCCACGACATTCCCGGTGTCCGCTCGCTGCGTCAGCTGGAGCAGACCAAGCTGTTCTGTCCGGATGAGTACGACGAGCTGGTCTGTGTCGGCAACCGAGAGGCCTACCAGATGTGCCTGCGACTGAACCGCGAGGAGTGCCTGATCGCCGGCCCCAGTTCGGGTATGGCCCTGGTCGGTGCGCTGAAGGTCATTGCGGACCAGCCCGGTGCGGTGGTGGTCGTGATCTTTCCGGACAACGCCTTCAAGTACGCCTCCTCCTTCGAGCGCCATTTCACGGAGTGCAAAGCGGACGGTTCCTCGACCGCAGACGCTCCGCCCAGCCCGAAGGAACAACTGCTGGCGACCCTGGTGGAGAATTCACGCAACCCGGACAACACCTGCGAGGCGGATCAGCTGCAGTCGGCCCTCGAGCGAAAAGGCGAGGAACCACTCGTGATCGACGTGCGGAGTCCCGAGGCCCATGCCAAGCAGCACATCCGGGGAGCGGTGAGCATCCCCCTCGCCGAGCTGGGAGATCGTCGGGGCGAGCTCCCGCAAGATCGCCAGGCTCCGATCGTCACCGTCTGTTTCAGGGGCAACATGTCCATCTCGGGGATGCTGGTCCTCCAGTCGATGGGCTACCGCAACGTCAAGAGTCTCAACGGCGGCACGATCGGCTGGGCCGAGAAGAACCTGCCGACCAATCCGCTGCGCGAGCTGCTAGGTTCAGCCTGACGGGGGCTGCCAAGGGCCCACCATGAAAGACCCTACCCCCAGATTCGAGCCCGGGCAGCTGGTGCATCACAAACGCTACGATTATCGGGGAGTGATCGTGTCGGTCGACGCGAACTGTCAGGCGGATGAGGCCTGGTATCAGAACAACCAGACGCAGCCAGCCCGCAACCAGCCGTGGTACCACGTGCTGGTCGACGGCTCCCACCACACGACCTATGTGGCCGAGGGGAACCTCGAGCTGGATCGCGAGCTGACCGAGATCAACCATCCCCTGCTGCGCAAGTTCTTCAGGCACTTCCTCGGTGGCCGATACCATCAGGAGCCCCTCAACTGAGGAGAGCCGGGGACGTTGGGGGTGAGCAGGCGCGTGCCGTCGATGGCCGGCCTGGTATCCGTTTCGAGGTACGAATCAGTTGCGATGGGATTGAACCGGACGAGCACCGCCGCGGCAACACACCCTTGCATGCCGGCCAGTGAAACGCGCAAGTCCCTGTCGATTGCCGGAATCCTCTCCCCACCACCACGACACGTTCTTGCTGATTCTCAGCGAAAAGTCTCGGGCGACGCTTGCTCGATCTTGCTCAGGATCGGCGCCAGTAATGAGTCAACGCTCTTGCCCTTCGGTTCGATCGGCTTGAAGCCCGTGGGAAGATCGATCGTCAACCGCTTGATCCGAACCGAAGCCTGCGTGAGGTCGATGACATAGACATTTCCAGCGGACGGGTCGATCTTCTCCAGGGGCGTGGGAAATCCGACCCGGAGGGTCTCCTGCGCGGGGGTTTTTCCCTTGGGCGTGTCGGTCGCTGCGCGCAGGTGGTAGTCCCACTTCACACCCCGCCCCTCAATCAGCAACTCGAAGCTCGCTTTCATCTCTTCGTGGCCCAGTAGCTCGGCCCTGCTGGAACATCCCGCCTCGGGAATCATCTGTTGTGAGGGGCGCAACTTCAGTACGACCAGGACAGGAATCTTCCGGGGTTCATTAGGCTTGGCGGCGGTCATGAAGAGGACCAGCGGTCGTCCCGGTCGCTGGACCAGGACTCCGCTCTGGAGCCCGTAATCTCCTTTGTGCGAGCGTCCTTGCCTGGAGCTGCTGACCATGGTGAGCGAAACCTGTCCGTCGGCCCTGGAGCGCAAATGGATCCCGACCTTGACAGCTGTTAGAATTCCAACGGCGGCCGCTAGCGCAACCCCTAAAAGAACCCACTTTCGTTTGTTCATGCGATTTGGCTTGCCTCCTCCTCGGGCACTGGGATTCCGATCTTGCCGCCAACTGTTTTCTCACATCCTTGACGGATGATCACGGGTCTTGTTCGCCCTGATTGCCGCTGGCGCAATGTGTGACCATCGCCTGAGCAGGACAAAGCTCGTGCGGGCTCGTTGTGGTGCCGGCACCAACGCCTCCCGCGGTCTAGGCAAGATGGCGGGCCGTCGGCCGCCTGAACCAGGCCCGTAGACGCTGATTTTGGGGGGGGATGATCGACTTGCAGCTTGTGTTTCCTACGCGTGCTCCCCACACCGGCATGATGATCTACGGCAAGGCCAGCCAGCCACCTGGCTGACCCGTTACAGCGGGCTGCAACTTCAGTCCCGTCCAACATCGCAGAAGGCGCCGGAGAGTCGAGCCCCGCAGAGAAGGCGCGCTTCTATCGTATTGCTCGTCGCTCTGCTGCTGAGTCTGAGCCCCGTGGATAAGCTGACAACAGGCACTTCGCAGCGCTGCGTGCCTGATTCGCGGCGGCTTGCGCCCGAGGATTCCGCGTGGTCCTGGCGGAGTGAACCGAGGAGCCTTCCGCGAGGAAATCAGCAGGACCGAACCCCGGGTGTGGCGTTGGTTCACGACTCGCCGTGCACCGGGGAGCAGGCGAAGGCATACGGGTGTGCGTTCTTGAGTGGCGGGAGGGCAGATTGTCTCACCAGGAGAGTCCTGGTCGCCCACACGTCACGGAAGATCCGGTATTTCAATGCGGTCTGATCGAGATAGGCCACACCGGAAGATCCCCCCGTGCCCGTGCGATGTCCAATGACCCTCTCGACCATCCGGGCATGTCGCTGACGAAAGATCACGAAGGCCTGCTCCAGGGCGACGACCGAGTCCAGCACCATCCGGGGCCAGGCCAGCAGGGGGAGCTCGCGGTAGCTCTCGATGAACAGCAGGGCGGCCCTCACCCGTCGGTGCTGTGCGCGATCGGGCGGGTCGATGTCCTCCGCCATGAGGTGAGCTCTCGCGCTGGTCACCTCACCTTCATAGCGCTTCTCGAGGCGCTCGCGGTCAGGCTTGGACTGGGCTAATGAGGCGGCTCGAGCACCCAGCGCCATGGTCTCCTGCTCACTGGCCTCGCAAAAGCGGTCGATGAACAGCAGAACGACTTCCTCGTCATGTGGCATGTCGGGCCGCGAACCATCGATCGGTGTGCGATAAAGCCACCCGGTCATGGCCTCGAGCAGACTCGGTGTATCCTCGAGGCGCTGGCGGACTCTGAGTGACGCGGGTGATTCGGAGTCATCGTAATTTCTCAGGGCCTGCATGTAGGATTCGTGCCCCAGCGGCAACCGATCTTCGGTCGAGAGTCCGAGCAGGATCTCGAGCTCACGCAGCTGCGCGGACTGAAAACCACTAGCTGGATACAGCTTGCTGCGGAATGACAGGTAGTCGCGCGTCGTCATGCTCTCCATGACGCCCAGCTGTTCTGCCGCGTGGCGTAAGATGCTCGTGGCCCGGTCGAGTCCTCTCACCACCGAGGCCAGGGCATCGTCGGGGACCCAGCCCCTGGCAAACAGATCTCTGGCTGCCGTCAGTTCACGCAAGGCGAGCTTGAACCAGAGCTCCTCGATCTGGTGGATGACGATGAACATCACCTCATCGTTGGCCAGCTGATAGTCGCTACCTGCCAGCCCGCCCTGAAGGTCGAGGAGCTCCTCGACCTTGATGTAATCCCAGTATGCTAGGGGCTTGTCGGTCATCGTGTTCTCATGGATCTCGGGGGGTATAGCCGTTGATGGTCTCGTAGGGAGCTGGCCAGGGGAGGGGGTGTCCCTGTGCTTGCGCCGCATGCCGAGTCCAGTATGGGTTCCAGAGGTGTGCTCTCGCGATAGCGCACAGATCGGCACGGCCGCCAGCGAGCACCGAGTTGGCATCCTCGGAGGTGGAGATGTTGCCGACTGCGATCGTTGGGATACCAACCTCGAGTCGGATCAGCTCGGAATAAGGGACCTGATACAGCCGGCCATGCCGTGGTTGCTGATCCGCGACCACCTGGCCGGTCGAGACATCGATGATGTCGCAGCCGGCATCCTTGAGCGCCTGCGCGATGCCCTGGATGTCTGACTCACACAGGCCGCCGTCGGCCCAGTCCGTGGCGGAAAGGCGGACCGATATCGGCTTCTCGTCAGCCCAGGTTTTTCGTACCCGCGCAAAGACCTCCAGCGGGAAGCGTAGTCGGTTTTCCAGCGCGCCGCCGTATTCGTCCGTACGTTGGTTGGTCAGCGGTGAGAGAAAGCTCGATAGTAGATAGCCGTGGGCCATCTGCAGCTCCAGCAGATCAAAGTCCGCCTCCTGGCCGTACTCGGTGGCGCGCTGAAAGTCGTCGATCACCGCGTCCATCTCAGCGCGACCCATTTCCCGGGGGACCTGACATTCCGGCAGGAAGGGAATCGGCGAGGCCGAAATGAGCGGCCAGCCACCTTCCGCCAGGGGCTTGTTGTCGCCCTCCCAGAGCACCTGGGTGGCGCCCTTGCGGCCAGCGTGTCCCAGCTGTAGTCCGATCTTGGCAGCCGAGTTCCCGTGTACGAAGTCGACCACTCTGCGCCAGGCATCGACATGTTCCGAGCGGTACATACCGGCGCATTGGGGCGTGATCCGGGCCTGGGCACTCACAGCTGTCATCTCCGTCATGATCAGCCCGGCGCCCCCCGTTGCGCGGCTTCCCAGATGCACGAAATGCCAGTCGCCCACCACGCCCTCCTCGGCCGAATACTGGCACATGGGCGAGACAACGATCCGGTTCTCGAGCAGCATTTCACGAAGCCTGTAGGGTGTAAACATCGGTGGAGAAACCGGGCCGCTGTTCGGTGGCGGGCAACCCGCCGCCCTGTAAGCCGCGAGCGAGAAGGCCTCATCGACACGACCGACGAGGCCGGGATCACGCAGCTTCAGATTGGCGTGACTGATTCGCAGCGAGCGAGTCAGCAGGCTGAAACAGAACTGTAGCCCGTCGAGGCGGTCGAAATAGCGCTCGACGTTCTCGAACCACTCCAGGCTGACCTGGGCGGCGCGCTGCAGGCTCTCTACCTCGGGCTTCCAGCGCTGCTGATAGAGCTCGAGGGCCTCTGATATGTCCGGCTTCTCCGACAGCGCCCCGACCAGCGAGATGGCGTCCTCCATGGCAAGCTTGGTGCCCGAGCCGATCGAGTAATGGGCCGTGTGTACCGCATCCCCCAGCAACACGATGTTGTCCTTGTGCCACTGCTCGCACCGGACCGTCGGGAACTGGCGCCAGAAGGAGTTGTTTCCAATTAGACAGTGTCCACCGAGCTGCCGAGCAAACACCTTCTCGAAGTAAGCGATTGCGCCGGCTTCATCTTGGATTCCCAGCCCCGACCGCTCGAAGGTATCCTGGGTGCATTCGATGATGAAGGTGGCATGGTCCTTCTCATACTGATAAGCATGCACGCGCCATAGGCCGGCATCGTCTTTCTCGAACAGGAAGGTGAAAGCCGACAGCGGCAGGGTCGTACCCAGCCAGAGAAAGTAGTTTGGACGCAGATCCTCGCTAGGCCGGAATTGTCCCTCGTAGCGCTTTCGGATCCCGCTGTTGATGCCATCGGCCGCGACCACCAGGTCGGCGTCGGCCAGGTCGCCATCATGTTCGACGTTGTGCTCGAAGTGGAGCTTTACGCCCAGCTCTAGACATCGAGATCGAAGGATCCGCAGCAACGTGTACCGTGAGAAGCCACAGAACCCGTGCCCCGTGGAGCTCCAGATCCGCCCTTCGTACTCGATGTCGATATTGTCCCAGTGGGCAAACCGGGCACGGATGGCAGCATAGGTTACAGGATCCGCCACCACCAGCTTTCCCAGGGTGGCGTCGGAGAATACTACGCCGAACCCAAAGGTCACATTCGGCGGGTTGCGTTCATAGACTTCGACCTGCGCGTCGGGGTACTGCAGCTTGAGCAGGATTGCCGTGTACAGCCCACCAGGGCCGCCACCGATGCAGTTGACTTTCATTTTTCGCCTCATGCTTGTGCCTACACGGGTAATGGTCTCTGGGCACAGCATCTGCATGAGTCTGCTGGTCTTTCCGCCGCCGCCCCAGCAGGGCTTCAGTCCAAGGAGACCAGCCCGAACTTCACCAGAAAGTTCGCCAGGACACGCTGCTGGAAAACACTGCGGCACACGTCGACCGCAACCTCTCGCTCATCTTCCAGCGGATGTGCATCCGCCACTGACTCAGCTGAGTGTCAATGTAGGGCGGTCTCTAGAACTTTACCAAAAAATCCAGCGTTACGCGCTGCTCGAAGATATCCCGGTTCGGTTGTGAGATGGGATACCCGTAGCTGACGCCAGCCGAGAATCGCTGGCTCATGTTCCATCGAAGACCCACGTCCCCCCAAGCGGTCAGCTTACCGGACACCTTGGTCGTGCCAAGGTTGGTGTAGTCGATGCCACCAAAATTGACAGGCAGGCCCTTTCCATTGCTGAGGTACTGAATCGCGTGGAACGACAGGGTCGGCATCAGCCCGGGCAGCGAGTCCGGTAGCAGCTCGTAGGAGAACTGCAGATCGAGCACCATCTGATGGTTACCCCGATCACTGTCGAGCGGAATACGGCCCCCTAGATGGGCAATCGCATGAAGCCGGTCCCAGCTCTTGCCCGCGCTGATGAACGGACTGATCTCGTCATCATCGCTCGAGGTCCCCTGCAGCACTTCCGCAGCACCGTTGTGAGTTTCCCAACGGAATCCGGCCGAGACGATCGTCTTGGCAGCCTCGTCCTCGAACAGCCTGAACTTCAGGCCTGCGGCAAAATCGTTCCAGCCGCTGTCCTCTGGCAAACCATTGGCATCGAGCCACGAATATCCGTCCTTGGTGGCGATGATAGCCATCCACTCGGTCAGAGCTACCCGAACCTGAGCCGCCAAGACGTTCAGATCCCCGCCCCCCAGTGTCTTTTTGGGAAACTCGTGCCAAAGGTAGATCAGCTTGATTTGGCTGTCGATGACCGGGCTTTCGAAGTAGATCGGGTTGCCCTGGGGATCGGGGAGCTCTTTGAACAGGGCCTTGGAACCGTGCAAAAAGCCGACCTCTGGCTCGCCTGTTTTTTTCTCGTGCGGCTTGGGCGCGGGCCGGCTGCGCGCCTTGGAGTCTGCCTCGCTGGAGTCCGAGACTGGCTGATCTGTCACCGGCTTCCACAGGGGAGTTGCATTGCGTAAGCCGGTCGGAACCGTACATCCGCCAGTGGTGATACTGAAGATCAACAATAAGGTGAGCCATGTCATTTTCTGCATCGCACTTCCTGAGGTCTTGTTGTCCGATCGTCTAGAGTTCAACCTCCCGCAAAAACCGGACCCGGAGTAAATCAGCTCCCAGAGCTGGCCGACAGCCAGCATCAGGGCGAAACTCCGGGGGGGGGATTACCCTCCCGTCACCCCGGTGAGACTCTCGACCGCCGCCTGGCGACCAGCGATGGCCGGTCCGATCCCCGTACCTGGGCCGTGGCCGGTGTTGGCTGGTCGCACTCGGCTGGCTAGCTGGGTCGGCGAGAGGTTGCAGCGGGCGATCAAGCTCGCGCCAGAGGCCGGCTGGACCCGCCAGCAGCTGGACCAGGCCACGATCGGATTGGCGATCGGTCGGGCTCCTGAAGCCGACCACAAGCAGGCTGCTAGCCCGAGATGGGATCCAGCGATTCGCCGGCCGACTTGGTGTGGAGCGTTTCTGGTTGAGCTTGGCGCTCGCTAGATTCTACTGCAGTTTCGAGGTAGCGAAAGTGGGGCAAGTCACCCTAAAAAAATATTGAATCGCGACTGTTCTTTTCATTATCTCGTTGGCCCGACTCTCGAGGGGGGGGGCGATTTTGCCCATGACCGCCGGGGCATCTCCCCCATGGCAGATATCATCGATGTGGGATATCGTCCTGCCCCGGCTGTCCAGCCTGGTGCAGGAACGCGATGTCGTGGCGATCGGTAAACGGTGTGTGGTAGTGGTCGACCTGCTGACGTTGCAGCATGCGCGAGAACTGGTGGTCGAGCTCGGCCAGCTGGCGCCGGGTTTCCAGCCGGCCCCATTCACCGGCGCTGAGGCCTTCGAGGTTCACGATCATCCTGCCGTACTGTGCTGACGCGCCGTTATCGAGAAACAGATTCAGCCACCACCAGTAGAACGATCGCAGTTTGTCGATCCACAACCGATCCTGATCGGACCACTTGAGCACCGTGTCGGTGAGGTAGTTGTGGACCTTGACGCGGTGGTCGATCGCACCGAGCGACTCGGCGATGTCGTAGTACTCGGTGCCAGGATAGGGCTGCCCCAGCGACGGGCGGATGCCGGTGGGGCGTATGCGGGCGTTGAGTCGCAGCGTGGCCAGCATCTCCTCGCGCGTCTCGGTCGGATTGGCCAGCATGCTGTAGGCGAAGGTGCGCAGACCGATCTCCCGGCAGGTGTCGAACACCTGCTCGATCGTGCGGTTGGGAAAGTTGCGGCGGATGACCGTCTTGCGGAGGCGCGGCGAGGCCGACTCGACGCCGAATCGCACCTGATCGCAGCCCGCCTGTTTCATCAGCTCCAGCATCTCGCGATCGACATCGAGCACCGTGGTCATGCAGACGAAGGGCAGGTCCACCTCGTCTCGATAGCGCCTGAGGAACTGTTTCATCTGCCCCTGGTCCATGGTGAACGTGTCGTCGCAGAAGCAGAAGGACCGGACTGACGGGTAGCGCAGGCGGATCGAGCACAGCTCGGCGAGCATGTCGTCTATCCCCCGATAGCGCAAATAGCCCAGCGCCTCGTTGCTCGAGCTGGCGCTGCAGAAGTCGGCCTGCAGGATCTTGACCACGCCGTTGTTGTGGCAGTAGCTGCAGCGGTAGGGGCAGCCGCGGTTCATCATCACGTTGGCCCAGCCGCGTTTCTGCTCGGTCACCTGCTCGAAGGCCCACCCCTCGAGATCCATCCAGGGCAGCCGGGTGAGGTCCTTGAGCCGCCGGGCGGGATTGCGGACGACCCCGCCGCTGGCGTCTCTGGTCCAGACGTTGGCGATCGTGGTGGTATCGCGGCCGTTCTCGAGTGCGTGTACGAGCTCGGGAAGCGAGTCGTCGCCCTCCCCGATGTTGGCGAAGTCGAGCCACGGGTTCTGCCGCATCACACCCGCGGTGTCGAGAGTGGTGTGGATGCCGCCGAAGACGATCGGCACGTCGAGCGCCTGCTTTAGCTGACGGCCTAGCTGCTGCATCGCGGGGTAGAAGTTGGTCGCGACACTGATCCCGATCAGGTCCGGACCGTAGGCCCGCACGTCGCTCGTGATCCGATCTGGATCGAAGGGGTAACCCAGCCGGTCGCTGAGGTGCAGGATCCGGGTGTCGTGCCCTGCTGCCTTGAGCGCACCGGAGAGGTAAGAAACGCCGATGGAGATACCGACCGGACAGTCGAAATTCGGCCAGATGAACTGGATCTTCATGTGACCTGCCTCGAAACATGTACCACTTCCCGAGTGGTACTTCTCACAGATTGCACACCGTTGATCCATTCCGGCAGGACCGCTTACGGTGCAGTAGACCCCCAAGAACACGATATCACGAGCGCGTTGCTGAATTCAGCCACTGATTCGGTGGTCGGTGTCAGAGGGTGGGGCATTGCGCGAGCCTAACTTACAAGGTGGACTGCTTTTTGGGGCAGGCCATCAGTCCTGCGACCGACGAAAGCCGCCAAGCCGAGGAGCAGAGCCAGCGCCCAAGTCATACCTTGCAAACGACATGCCGCCCCAAACATCGCAGGACGGCCAGCGCATAGCGTCGTGCGGGTAATATCGCCTGTCGTGGGGGGCAGGCCAGATGATCACGAGCTCATAGCGGCTGGTGTCTTCGATGTAATTCGACGACCCACCCTGGACGATCCGCATCGTGCCTTCCACGCTGCCGAGCATCGTGATCAACTCGCCGATCAATAGCAGGCCGACGCCGGCGTGCAAGACGATCATGCTCAGGCGTTTTCGGGAAAAGCCAAAGCGCATTGCGTGCGCCGCTATCAGATTGCAGAGCATCAGACTCGCCAGAGTCAGACCGCCCGGAAAAGGGAAACTCCCGGGCAAACGGAGGACCCCGACCGGGACGAACAGCTGCAGGTCGATCCAGACCAGCGCACTGTGGAAGTAGCTCGAAACGGCCTGCCCCCGCCCCACGCTGGCCTGAGCCAGGGTGCCCGCAAACACCAGGACCATCGCCAGCACGAACAGCAAGCAGGTGAACTCGAGCGATGCCAGCCCTCCCAGCGCTTGTCTGATGCGGGTTACCGGCGACCGATTGGGACATGCACCCATGAGCTCGGCAGTTGCAAATCACGTGCCCTCGAGTCGGAGCGACGACAGACGTCTGCTGGCTGCTCGAAGGGTCGGTTCAAGCCGTGGGGCGGGAAATTCCCTGCCGATCTTGAATATTCCGCACGGATCTTCTGCCACGTGCCGGGCGAAAGCGGGCGGTGAAATGGCGCAGAACCTGCGGCGCCCAGGTCAACTCGAGACCGGGAAGATCGGGCGCCGCATCAGCTACCCGCTCCGCGACCTCGATGATGTAGTCGAAGTGGCTCTGGGTGTAGACTCGCCTGGGCAAGGTCAGTCGCACATACTCGGGGGCATGGGCCCGTTCCCCCACAGCGAGCGCTCCCAGAGCCACCGGGCGGACCCCACCCAGTCGGTAGAAGGCGCAGGCGAGCGTCTGAGCGGGATAATGGTCCGGATCCAGGTGCGGTAAACAGACCTCGGCGTCGAGGTAAACCGCGTGGCCACCCGTCGGCCGTACGACCGGGATGCCGGCCGCTTCCAGTCCGTTCGCCAGATAGGTCACCGTCCGCAGGCGGTAGGTCAGGTACCGTTCTTCCAGCACCTCGCGCAACCCCTGGGCAATGCAGGCCAGGTCGCGGCCGGCAAGCCCACCGTAAGTCAGATACCCCTCGTCCCGGATCAGCAGCGGGGCGATCGCGTCCGCCAGGTCTGTCGTACGCACGCCGATCAGCCCGCCGATGTTGACCAGCGCGTCCTTCTTGGCGCTCATCACGAAGGCATCGCCCAGATCGAACATCCTCCGTACGATACGGGCGATCGGCCAGCTCGCCCGTGTCCACATCCCGCTGCTTGATCAACATCGCGTTCTCGGCAAACCGAGCGACGTCCAGCACCAGCGGGATCCCGCGGGCGCGCGCCGACCGCGACACCGCGGCGAGGTTGTCGAGCGAAACCGGATGGCCGCCCAGTGTATTGTTGGTCAGGGTCATGATCACGCAGGCCACGTTCCCGCTGGAGAAATGATGCTCGAGCCGATCCAGGTCGACGTTGCCAGGAAACCGTGGATCTCCGGTGACATCCGGCAGGTCGATCCCTTCCGCTCCCAGGGCCTCGACATGCGCCCGGGTGGTGCCAAAATGCCCATTGCCGAGGGTGACTTTCCCCGGCCCCAGCCCGAGCGCGGTGAACAGGATCCGCTCGGCGGCACGGCCCTGATGCGTGGGAAAAACCCCCGGAAACCCGGTCAGCTGTTCCACCGTTTCCGCGAGCTCACGGTAGCTGGTCGATCCCGCGTAGGACTCGTCGCCGCACATCAGCGCGCCCCACTGGCGCTGAGACATCGCTGCCGTGCCGCTGTCAGTCAGTAGATCGATCGTCACCAGATCCCGCGGGCACCCGAAACAGGTTCCATTCGGCGGCTGCCAGCGCCGCCTTGCGCGCCTCGAGCGACGGCTGTGGGATCGGCTCGACGACCTTGATCCGGAAGGGTTCGATGACGGTTCGGAAAGCGGCTTCTTGCATGACATTTATTCGTGCAATCGGCATGCCAATTGCATCTTGATGACCATGCTCGACACCGCACTGATCAACCTGGCGGGTGGACCGCTGTGGCGCAAACCGCGGTTCCTGGCGCGTGCTGGCCGCCACTACCTGTCGCGCCGGCTGCTCGGCCGACGACAGGTGACGTCGGTCAATATCGCATTCGACTACCGCTGTAACCTACGTTGCGATCATTGCTTCGCCGAGACGCTCAAGCCGCGTTCCGAGCGGGTCTTGACGCTTGACGACGTCGCGCTGCTAGCCGACCAGGCCGCCCGGCTGGGCTGCCTCAACATCGGCTTCCAGGGCGGCGAGCCGAGCGTCTGGCCCGAGCTACCGGAGCTGATCCGTGCGGTCGAGCCCCGACGTTTCCTGATCAACATCTACAGCAACGGACTGCTGCTGGACAGAGAGCTGCTGACGCGACTGAAGGACGCCGGCCTCGACCTGGTCTGCCTCAGCCTGGACAGCGGCATACCGGCCGAACACGACGCATTTCGCAGACGGTGGGGCACGTTCGACAGGGTCATGACCGCGATCAAACTCGCGCGCGAGTTTGGCCTGCTAGTCAAGCTCGCAGCCACGGTCGGACACGGGTCGGTCTTCAGCGACGGCTTCGACGCGCTGGTCGGACTGGCGCGCCGCCACCGGATTCCGACCAACCTGATCATCGCCACGCCGGCCGGCAACTGGAGCGGGCGAGAAGACGTCTTGCTCGCGCCGGAGGAACTGGCGCGGATCGAGGCGCTCTGCGAGACCGACCGGCTGTTCTACCGCGATATCCACCACCACATGGGATACGCCGGCTGCAAGGCGATGGATGCGCTCTACGTGACGCAGGCCGGCGATGTGCTGCCCTGTCCGTTCATTCATGTGGCGATGGGTAACGTGCTCGACGAACCGCTGGCCGACATCGTCGAGCGAGGCCGCATGGTGCCCTGGTTCCGCAAGCCGGCCGAGATCTGCCTGGCCGGAGAGCGGGGTCCGTTCATGGACCAGGTGCTCTCCCGGACCTGGCAGTCCGACGCGGTCCCCGTTCCTGCGGGCACGGCCCTCGTGGAGTCTCAGACCTCGCAGGAGGGACATTGCCATGAAGAATGAGGTCATCGTACTTGGCGGCGGTGTCGGAGGCCTTCCGGTAGCGAATCGGCTGGTTCGTGCACGAAGCGACATTCGCGTGACTTTGATCGACAGCCACGGCGACCACGTCTACCAGGCGGGATCGATGAACGTCGCACTCGACGGTGCGCGCGCCGACCGCCTGCGCCGGGACACGCGCGACCTGCTCGATCCCCGCGTCACGCTGCGGGTCGACAAGGCGGTGGAGCTCGACCGCGCGGGCCGACGCCTGGGCCTCGACTCGGGGGAGCGTGTTCCGTATGACGTACTCGTCGTCGCGACAGGGAGCCAGGTCGACCGGCCAGCCGTGCCACCAGGCGCGCGTGAGGGTGCCTACCATTTTCATTGCCCGCGCTCCGCCGAATCCCTGGCAAGGGCAATCACGACCTTTCCGGGGGGCCATATCGTCATCGGAGCAACCAGGCTGCCCTACAAGTGCCCGCCCAGCCCGATCGAGTTCGCGCTCCGACTGGATGCCCAGCTCAGACGCAGGGGCCTGCGGAAGGCCTCGCGGATGACCTACATCTACCCCATGCCGGCGGTCTATCCGGAGCCCCGGATCGCAAGCTGGGCCGCGCAGCTGATGACTTCCCGAGGTATCCAGATGGTGGTGCCGTTCGTGGTCCAGCACGTCGACCCATCTCATCGGCGTGTGGTTTCGGAAACCGGTATCGAGATCCCATACGACCTGCTGGTGCTGGTCCCGCCGCATGGCGGTGCACCCTTCGTCCGGGCCTGCGGTCTGGCGGACGCATCCGGCTGGATCCCCGTCAATCACCGGACGCTTAACGCGGGTGGCGGGATCTACTCGCTGGGTGACGCCGCGGGACTGCCAATCCCGAAGACCGGTTCGGCGGCCCGCCTCCAGGCTGCAACGGTGGCCGACAATATCTTGCGGCAGCTGGACGGCATGCCCCCGCGAGCGGGTTACGACGGCAGCTTCACCTGAATCGTGCAGACCGGGCCCGGTCGGGCCGCCACGATCCAGTTCGGCGACGGTCTTCAAGCTGAGCCGGGCCGGCCGGGACTGCTACCGTACCTCAAGCGGCGCGTCGTCGATCGGTTCTACTTCAGCCTCATCCGCCGAAGCTGACCCCGCTTAAGTTACCCGGGAGCTTCCTGAACCTGCTTCCACTCGATGCTGGGTTGATACTCCTTCGAATCGATCAGCACCAGGCCGAGAAAGACCGCGAGGACGACGATTGCGCCAAGCAGGACCAAAGTGTTGAACTTCGAGTCCCACCACAGGTGCATGAAGAACAGTGCGACGAGCGACGCCTTCAACGTGGCGATGCCCAGCGCGACCCAGACGTTGGCGGCCCCCATGTCGACCCCGGCCACCGCGACGGTGACGACGGTCAATACCACCAGCGCCGCCCAGACCAGCAGGAGCTGGTGGACGGGAACGATGTGCGCGAGCTGGTCGTCATGGTCGGACATGTGATCCTTAGAGCAGGGGAAACAGGAAGATCCAGATCAGGTCGACCAGATGCCAGTAAAGTCCGGTGAGATCGACGGCCGCAAAGTGCTTCCCATTGAACGCACCCCGGAGCGCACGCACCAGCAACCAGACCATCAGCAACATGCCGATCAGCACGTGCACCCCGTGCAGGCCGGTCATCATGAAGTAGATTCCGTAGAACAGGTGCATGTTCGCCGGCGCCTTGCCCTGTGCGCCGTGCGGGTGGTAGCTGTGCCCCCAGAGCAGACCGTGTTCGAACTTCGCCGAGTACTCGACGTACTTGATGCCCAGGAAAGCGCCGGCGCAGATCAACGTGACGACGAGCAGGATGGCAACGGCCTTGTTGTTTCCCAGCGCGGCGCTGTGCACGGCCAGCGCCATCGTCAGGCTGCTGAAGATCAGCACGAACGTGTTGACGGTACCGAGGGTCCGGTCGAGCGTCTGGCTGCCGTGGCTGAAGATCTCGGGGGGGTTGCCCCGAAACACGGCGTAGGCCACGAACAGCCCGCCGAACAGCAGCACCTCGGTCGCCAGGAACAGCCACATACCGAGCTTCTGCGACGCCAGCTGCTGCTGGTGGCTGTGAAAGTGGTGCGCCAGATAGGGGTCGTGCGCCGCCGTCTCACTCATGGTCTCTGGCCACTTTCTGCTGCAGACCGACATCGCTGATGTAGCCGCCGAGTATCGGGTCGTAGTGCACCCCCGCGTAATCGTAGGCGCTGTCTACGTCTGGCTGCCCGATGAAGTTGTCGTGCGGCGGCGGCGACGCGCAGGCCCACTCCAGGGTCGCAGCGCCCCACGGGTTCATCGGGGCGCGCCGTCCGGCCCATAACGAGAAGATCAGGTTGCAGACCAGCAGTACGAATCCGACGCCCATGATGTAGGCGCCCACCGTCGAGAGCCGGTGGTAGCCGAGGAACTCGGCGGGATAGGACCAGTAGCGACGGGGCATGCCCAGGCTGCCCATCACGAACTGCGGCAGGAAGGTGACCTGCATGCCGACGAAGATCAGCACGCAGACCCAGCGCCCCCGCGTCTCGTCGTACATCCTGCCGAACATTTTGGGCCACCAGTGGTGGATCCCCCCGAGAAAGGCGAAGACGGTCGAGACCATGGTGAAGTGGAAGTGGGCCACGATGAAGTAGGTGTCGTGCAGATGGACGTCGACGGCCAGCGTGGCACAGAACAGCCCGGTCAGTCCGCCGATGCCGAAGGTGAACAGAAACGCCAGCGCCCAGCACATCGGCGTCGTCAGCGCGATCGAGCCGCGGTACATCGTCGCCAGCCAGTTGAAGACCTTGATCCCGGATGGAATCGCGACGGTGAAGGTCAGCGCGCTGAACAGTGCGCTGATCAGCAGCGACTGGCCGCTGGTGTACATGTGGTGGCCCCAGACCAGGATGCTGACGATCGCGATCGCGACGCTGGACAGCGCGATGAACTTGTAGCCGAACGGGGCCTTGCGGCAGTGCACCGAGATCAGCTCGCTGATCACGCCGAAGGCCGGTACGACCATGATGTAGACCGCCGGATGCGAATAGAACCAGAAGAAGTGCTGGAACATCACCGGGTCGCCGCCGAGGGTCGGGTCGAAGATCCCGACGCCCGCCAGCCGCTCGACGAGCAGCAACATCAGCGTGATGCCGAGCACCGGCGTGGCCAGCACCTGCATGATCGCGGTGGCGTACATCGACCAGAGGAACAGCGGCATCTTGAACGCGCTCATGCCCGGCGGCCGCATGGTCTGGATCGTCGTCAGCATGTTGATCCCGGTGAAGATCGAGCTGAAGCCCATGATGAACGCGGCGGTGACCACCAGCGAGACATTGGTGTAGGTCCGCGTGCTGTACGGCGCGTAGAGTGTCCAGCCGGTATCGAGGCCCCCGGTGAATAACACGACCAGCGCCATCACCACTCCGGCGGCGAAGAAGTAGAGGCTCAACAGATTGATTCGCGGAAAGGCGACGTCCTTGGCGCCGAGCATCAGCGGCACGACGAAGTTCCCGAGCACGGCCGGCACGCCGGGAATGATCACCAGGAAGATCATCACCACGCCGTGCAGGGTGAAGGCCTGGGCGTACTGCTCGGGGCTGAGCATCTTGCCGCCCGGGTTCCACAGATGGGTCCGCAGGCCGAGCGCGAACAGCCCGCCGAGGAACAGCGCGATGCCGATCAGCGCGAGGTACATCAGACCGATGCGCTTGTGATCCAGCGTGTAGATCCAGGAAAGCACGCCCTTGCTGTGGTTCAGATAGCTCGGCGGGGTAGCGTCGAGCGGGACATCGGAGCTGGGTGCGGTGGTGGACGCCATCGGATCTCCCTACTTCTTCAAGGTCTTGAGGTAGGCGATCAACGCCACGATCTCGCGCGGCGTCGGCTTGTCGGGACGGGTCAGCAGGGCGTCCACCTGAGACGGCTTGGCGTACCCGACGGGGATATCCGCGCTCGGCTCGGTCAACGCGCGCCGCAGATAGGCCTCGTCGACGGTCGCGGTCCGGCCGTCGATCAGCTTGCGGGTCGAGCCGAACAGCCCGGCCAGCCCCGGACCCACGAGCTTGCGGGTCGTCGTGGTATGGCAGGTGCCGCAACCGTGCAGATCGAACAGCTCCCGCCCGTGACCGGCCATCGTCGGAATTCGCAGCTGCGGCCAGCGCTTGCGCAGCGCGGCGACATCACCTTTGCGGTACGCTTGCCACTCCGGCTCGGACAGCTTGTTCAGACGGAAGCGGTCCATCTTGAGCCACTTCTCGAACTCCGCATACGTGACCACCTCGACGACCGTCGTCATCTGGGAGTGCGAGGGCCCGCACAGCTCGGCGCAGTACAGCGGGAACGTGCCGAGCACCGTCGCCTTGAACGAGATGATCGTGTAGCGACCCGGCACGATATCCTGCTTGATCCGGAAGGCCGGCACGTACAGCGCATGCAGCACGTCGCTCGAACGCATGATCAGCTTGACCGGCTGGTCCACCGGCACCTTCAGCGTCTTGCTCAGCAGCCCGCCCTGGCACTCGAACTGGAAGTCGAATTGCCGCGCGTGCACGGTGATCTCCGCATCGCGGCAGCGCCGCATAGCCGGCCACTGCGAATTGCCGCGCGTGCACGGTGATCTCCATCGCGTCTTTCGGCACGGTGTGGATCTGGGTGAACGCGTCGTAGGTCACGCCAAAGATGATGCAGAGGATGACGGTCGGAATGACGGTCCAGACGATCTCGAGGCCCGTGTGGTGATGGCAGGCAGCGGGGTCCGGGTAGTCGCCTGGCTTGCGCCGATAGCGATAGACGAACAAGACCATCAGGAACACGATGACCAGGAAGAACAGGGTCGAGACGACCAGCAACAGCTTGAACCCGAAATCCACCGCGCCCGAGACCGAGGAGGCCGCGGGCGGCAGGTAAAAGGCGGGCTGGGCCCCTAGCAGCGTCATCGTGTGGCGCTCCTCGAAGGTTGGGACGCCCGACTACGCCGCCGCATCAGCAGCAGCGCGGGCCCGAGCACCACAACGGTGAACAGTCCGCTCAGCTGCAGCAGGCGGAAGACGGCCAGACTGTACTTACCGGTTCCCCGGTCGTAGCGCAGCAGACAGAACAGCAGCGCCTGATCGACCGGGCTGCTGATGCGGCCCTCGCTGGCCTCGACCAGCGCAAGCTTGACCGATCGCGCAGGATAGCGAATCTCCGAGACGGACGGCGCGACCCCTGCGAGGTAGCGGGCCAGCGTGCCGTCGGGAGTGCAGACCGCGAGAAAGGCCGGGTGCGCGTAGGCCTGTCGCGCCGCGATCCAGCGATAGCGAAAGCCAACCGTGCGCGCCAGTCGGGTGATCGATTCGCTATCCCCCGTCAAGAACCGCCAGTGTGCGACTGCGTCGGGCCGCCCCAGCGCCTTGAGGTAGCTGGCCTGCTTCATCCGCGCCCAGGCCGCGGTATCCCGCGAATCGAAGCTGGCGGTGACGATCTGAAAGTCACGCCCGAGTTGCAGATCGATGCCGCGCAACGCGTCGAGCAGGGCGTTCAGCTGACGGGAGCACAGCGACGGACAGCGAAAGTAGTTGAACGTCAACAGCACGGGGCGAGATCCGCCGAACAGCTCGGCCAGCCGAACCGTCTTGCCGTCCGCGTCGGTGAACGCCAGCGACAGCGGGAGCCGCTGACCGAGCGCGGCGGTGATCCCGACGTCCTCCAGGTCCTTGCTCCGATCTCGCCCGGTGATGCGCGACGGCTGAGCCGCGGCCACTCCGGCCAGCAGCCCGAGCATCAATGACAGAATGACTCTGCGCATCAGACGTGGTGGCCCAGACTCTCTGCCAGGTAGGGGTCGCGAATCGGAATCAGGTGCGCCTTGCGCAGCGCGGCTGCCAGCCCGAGGACGAACAACGGGACGATCAGCAGCACGCCACCCAGCTCGAGCAGCCCCGGAATTGCCGAGCCGCCCTTGACCGCCGGCATCACCATCAAGTACAGATCGAGCCAGTGGCCGAGCAGGACCACGATGCAGACGCGTGACATGATGTACGGCGAGCGCTTGGCCGCTCGCGGCATCAGGATCAGAAACGGGATCACCCAGTTGAGTGCCAGGCTGACCACCGTCAACGAAGCCCAGGCGCCGGTCGTACGACTCATGAAGTACGACGTTTCCTCGGGGATGTTGGAGTACCAGATCAGCATGTACTGACAGAACCAGATGTAGGCCCAGAAGCTGGAGAAGCCGAAGACCAGCTTTCCCAGGTCGTGCAGGTGGTCGGTCGTGAACTCGTTGCTCAACATCCCCATCCGCTTCAGGCCGAGCAGCACCAGCACCATCGCCGCCAGGCCGCTGACGAACATCCCGGAAAAGGCGTACACCCCGAACATCGTGCTGAACCAGTGGGGCTCGAGCGACATCACCCAGTCGAAGCTCGCCGCGCTGTAGGTCAAGCCGAAGACGACGATGAACACGGCTCCGAGCTTCACGTTGCGCGCCGTGTGCGCGCCCCCGCCCTCGCTGTCCTGCGCCCGCGAGTTACGCACCAGGAGGTGCGCCAGTCCGATCCAGATCGCCAGATACAACGCCGAGCGCAGCAGGAAGAACGGCATGTTGAGCCACCCGGTCTTCAGCTGCAGCAGGGCGTCTTCGGCGACCGCCTCGGCATGGGTCCACTCGTAGAGCAGATGCGACCCGGCCAGCGTCAGCGCGATCATCGCCGCGCCGGTCTTGAGTAGTGCTGCCATTGCCTCCGGAATCCGCCGGAAGCCGACGTGCCAGCCAGCGTTGGCCGCATACATGATCGAGATGAACAGCGGTCCGAACAGACCCATGCTGACCAGAAAGAAGGCGGCCAGCAGCAGGTTGCCCCAGCTGCGCTCCGGCGCGACCGCCAGGCCAATGGCCAGGATCACGGCGCCGCTCGAGACAAGCAACTTGCAGACCAGACGCCAGTGTTCGGACAACAGCTCAGGGCCGGGCTCGGCGCCGGCTATCGGTTCTGCAGCGCGCGTATGTGCAGGATGATCTTCCATCGATCCGTCCTCGAGATCTGGGGGGCGTAGGGCGCCATGTTGCCCTGGCCATAAGTGATGATGTGGAACAGCTGACCGTCCTTCATCTTTTGCGAGGCGTCGGTCAGCAACGACGGGGGCGGCGGAAATCCGCGCTTGGTCACCGGGCCGTCTCCCTTTGCCCCGCTGCCGTGACACGGGGCGCAGAAGCGGTCGAATAGCACGCCGCCGCGGGTCAGAAGATCCAGCTTGGGCCGTGGCACGACAGCGAGCGGGTTTTTCAGCTCTTCGCCGGCGCGCTGCGCCTCCGCCTTTGATGGGCCATAGTGCAGCGGCAGCAGACCACGCGGAACGCTGCCCGGCACAGGTGGCTGTTGAGTCATCTGATCCGGCAAGTTTGGGTTCGAACTGAAGCTCTCGTATGCCTTGGAGTGGACCATGTCAGGCATGAACTCATAGTTACGCCGGGAATGATCGATCCGCAGCAGGAGGTGCGCCAGCAGCAGGCAACCCAGCACGCCGAAGAGCGCCGTGTTGAGAATTCGGTAGCCGTTCATGCGATAGCCGTTCACTCGCCAGGCTCCTCGTGATGGCCAAATTCTGTCAGCTGTACGGCATTGTGACTGCGGCAAAGCTCGGCGGCCTGTCGGAAGCTGAACGAGGCGTCGTCGGGCGAGAGCACGAGCGCGAACCGGTTGCTGGTCACCCCCCGCGCTGGCAACGCCGCGCGCTTGCCGGGGAACAGCTTGCAGCGCAGCAGCAGCGTCGCCACGCTGCCCAGTCCCGCGCAGAGGATCATGATCTCGAACGTGATCGGCACGAATGCAGGCAGTGAGTTCCACGGCTTGCCGCCGACGTTAAGCGGCCAGTCGACCGCCGTGGTCCAGTGCTGGAACCAGAGGATGAACATCACGCCGAGCAACCCACAGAGAAAGGTGATGTAGGGCAAGCGTGTCGGCGACAGCCCCATCGCGTCGTCCAGTCCGTGCACCGCATAGGGCGTGTAGGCGTCGAGGATCCGGCATCCCCGGTCCCGCGCGGCGCGCGTGGCCGCCAGCAGATCCGTGGCGGAAGAAAAGACCGCGACCAGCCGAGGGTTGCTCATGACGTCGGTTCTCCCGAAGGTTGCAGGACGCCCTTGACCTCGCCGATCGCGATCGCCGGGAGCAGCTTGCAGAACAACAG
>CAZANL010000007.1:11384-22823 GCA_964486115.1 uncultured Planctomycetota bacterium | reverse complement strand
CCTGCACTTCACTGCCAGTGAAAACGCGCCATATGCGTTGGGGCAGTGGCGAGCCCCTCAATGCTGTTTGTGCCGCCCGACCAGCAGTGGCCGGCTGGCAAGCCGCTCGCGTGAACGCCGGTCAGGATACCCCAGTCCAGTGTGTCTCGGCCAGCCCAACCGCCGCGGGCCAGCACGGGCAAACGAGCCTCCAGAGAGCCGAATAACTCCTCTCGCAGAGCGAGCCAGAGAGGGTTGCTCTGTTCGCAGTCTGGCGTCGTCTCCCGATAGGTCAGTGAGATGCCGGCTGAGCGGGAGGCGGTTTCGAGCGAGATGTCGGGACAGCGCTCCAGCCATTGACCAGGACAGGCCTGGTCATCGGTCCCGACACTAAACAGGAAGGCACTGCCGGTCGCGGCAGCCAGTTCCTCATACGACCGGCCGTCGGCGACATACCAGAGGGCCTCCGTGAGGCTCCCGACGAGGCTGCTTGGACGATTCGGGTCAGGGCGCAGCGGCCCGATCCCGTGGAGCTTTTGTTCGATCATGACGTATCATGCCGGGTTCTGTTTTCGTGAATTGTCTGAATTGTCAGACAGAGCTTGATGCGGTGCTATACTTTAGCTACTCGCACTCGTGAGGTCGATGACCAGATTAATACTGATCGGAATGCTGCTCTTCACGGTGGGCTGCAGCTACACCGGGGAGGCGACCCAGGTCTGGGTCTATGACAGCAGTGGTGAATTCTGCCTGGGTGGACAATCTGCCGAGACCCTGGGTAATCTGCTGGACGATGTCGGATACGATCGCAAGCGGCACGAGGGTGGGACCGGCTCACTGGTCAACGGACGTCTTTTGGAGCGTCTGCATTACCTGGCGACCTTCCCGGCTCGCCTCGTCATGTTGACCAACGAGGCAGAGCGGCGGCTGATGTCGCCGGATCCAGTACACGAACAGCAGATTGGCAAGCCCCACCACCTGGCGCCGGACGCCGCGCGCGAGGAAGTGGTCCGGCTGCTCGACAGCCCGAGCGCGGCCCGTCGGCTCTACGGCCTGGCCTTGCTCGGCGAGAAAGGCATCGGGCCGCATGGGGGCCGAGCGCAGCAGCTGCTGTCCGACAGGAACATCAGTGTACGAAGCGAGGCGGCCCGGCTGATGGGGCAGTACCGCTTCGCCCCCGCAGTCGGTGCCTTGCAGAAAATGGCTGTCGAGGATTCGGATGAGTTCAACCGGATTGGTGCGATGCTATCGCTCGAGAAGATCGGGGGGAGGAGGAGCCTGCCTTTCCTGCATCGGCTGGCGCGCAAGGCCTCCTCGGCGTTCGTCCGGGCCAAGGCTTGCGGAATACTCGGCAGGTATCGCGAGGCGAGGACGATCGGAACCCTGGTGACCTGTCTGCAGCGGGACGACGAATGGCTCGTTCGGGACGAGGCAGCCGGCTCTCTGAGCAAGATCACACGGATCGCCATTCCACGCTCGGCTTACCGCGAGCCAAAGAATCTAGGCGAACTGCTCTTGCAGCTGCGTGCCTGGTGTCACGCTCGCCGTATCGACGTCCTTTTCTAAGGGTATGGTTGAATGAGCGTCGGACGAATGCTACAGATCCTCGGCCTGCTGATCTTGCCTGTGGGGTTGTTCTACGGCATAGATCAAGGATCGATGGCTGTGGAGTTGACAACCCTGGTCTTCGGGGCGCTGTTGTTCATCACGGGGCACGGACTGGACCGTGAGAGGGATGATTGAGCATCGCTTGCGAGGTCATATCCGTCGTGCTAGGCTGGACATTCGAGAACTGCGCGAGTTCCATTGCGCGCCCCAAGTATAGTGAGGACGATCACTCCGATGACCACCACCGGTCAAAAAGAGATGGTACTGCCGATTCATCAGGTGGGTGCCCCTGAAACAGAAATCCGGCTAGAACGAATTCTGCGGCGCGGAGACTTTCTCGACCAACTGGACGGTAGCGACAAGGACACGCCGCTGGCGCAGGTGATCGGGATTCTCAGCCAGGTTCGTGAGTCAGGCGACGAGGCAGTCGCTCGCTTCACCCAGGAGCATGACGGAGTCGAGGTGGCGACGGACGCTCTGGCGGTACCCACCGACCAGCTGGCCGAAGCCTGGGGAGGCCTTGGAGCAGCAGATCGCGCGGCGCTCGAAGCTGCCCGCGATGCCATTGGCCGCTATCAAGAGTCGATTTTTCAGTCCGGGATTCGCATCGTGACGGGGTTTGCGCGTCAACTCGAGCTTCGTTTCACGCCGGTACGTCGGGTTGGTATCTACATTCCCGGCGGTCGGGCGGCCTATCCGTCGACGGCGCTGATGACCGCTGTCCCGGCCAGCGTAGCTGGCGTTCCGGAGATTGCCGCCTGCACGCCTCCCGACGAGAATGGGAAGGTGCCACAGTCGATCCTGGCTGCCTGTCATCTGTGCGGCGTGACCGAGGTCTATTGTGTTGGAGGAGCCCAGGCTGTTGCGGCGATGGCCTATGGGACGGACACGATCCCGGCTGTCGACATGGTCGTCGGTCCGGGCAACATCTATGTGACCCTGGCCAAGCGGATGGTTTTCGGTCGCGTCGGCGTCGACGTGCTGGCAGGTCCGACCGAACTGCTGGTCCTGGCCGACGAGTCGGCCAACTCGGCTTGGATCGCCGCTGATCTGTTGGCTCAGGCCGAGCACGACCCGCAGGCGGCGTGCATCCTGATCACCACGCAGCAGAAGCTGGCTCAGCAGGTGGTGGACCAGTTGCGAGTTCAGATCGAGGCTCTTCCACGCAAGGATGTTTGCGCGGAGGCCCTCTCCGAGTACGGGCTGATCCTGGTGGCCGAGAGCATCGACGAAGCCTGTGCGCTGGCCGATCGAATTGCACCAGAGCACTTGTCGGTGATGACCTCGAATCCAGAGTCTGTTGCACAGAAGGTGAGCAACGCCGCAGCCACGTTCGTGGGCCCGTTCACGCCGGAAGTGGTCGGCGATTATCTGGCGGGGCCGTCGCATGTGCTGCCTACGGGGTCGACTGCGAGGTTCTGTTCGGGGCTCTCGGTCTTCGACTTCCTGGTCCGTCGCAGTCGTGTCTTCTTCGAGAAGGAGGGGTTGCGCAACGATCTGTCTCATCTGGTGCAGCTAGCGCGCCTGGAGCAGCTCGAGGGGCACGCTCGTTCAGCTGAGATGCGGTTCGAGAAACCTGGCCCGACGGAGTAGGCCGTGTCTGACAGCCGTGTGAGTTTGCCTGGCTCAATTGTCAGACATAGCCTGGTCTAGGACCGGTTTTGCGGTAGAATCCGTGGTTCCCCATGAGGACACTGCTCTTGGTCTGTCTGCTGACCGCGTCCTGCGCGCTTCAGCAGGACCGTAAAGACTCTCATCGGTCGAGTGTGCCGCTGGAGCTAGCTCGAGTGCTGGTTTTTCCAGACGTGCCAACCCCAGAAGGGTTTGCGCTGGTGGGTAAGGAGGTTCGGGGGCGTGGTCAAAACCGGGTGGCGTTGCTGATCTATGAAGGGGGGGCTCCGCTTGCCGAACTGGAGGCGTTCTTTCGGCAGCAGATGGCCGTGGGGGACTGGCATGAAAAGAAGCGGCACGAGCTGCTGGCCGAGCGTATTCTGTCCTACCGCAAGGGGCCGGAGCACTGTGTGGTCTCGATGCGCCGAACGGGTGACCGGGTCCGTGTCGAGTTGCGACTGAACAACTATTAGCGAGCATCAAAGTGGAATCTCTGGATCGGTACATCAAGCGGCTGAAGAACTCGCCCGCGACATTCTGGATCGGCGGTAGTGCGCTGGTCATCGCACTGCTGCTCTGGTTCGTCGTGGCGGTCGATGGCTGGTATGACGACAAGTCACAGCGCAAACACTGGTCTCGGCTGGAAGACAAGCGAGCAGATCCTTCAGACCCTCTTTACGACGACCCCCTGGTCAAGCAGTTCATGACGGGCAATCGCCAATGGCTGCGGTTCGTACCGATGGGGCTGGCCACGTCGGCGCGTGACTATCCGGATCGGCTGGCCGCCACGCCAGACGAGAAGCTCGTTCAGCTCGAGAGGATGGCCAAGAAAAACTCCGGCAATACCACCGGTCCGTGGTTCTACTACTACCTGGGCAACATTTACTACGCCAAGGGAGACTTCACCAAGGCCACGGCGATGTACAAGGAGTGCCAGAAGCTGGTTGGCAAGCACCCGGGACACATCCTGATCGGCCACTTCGACTTTCTCGGCAGCGACATGAAGCTCGTGGAGCAGCAGGAGTCCTGGACCAAGACCTTTGCCAAGCGCGAAGCTGAGCGCCCGGTCGGTGAGAACCCCAAGGTCGAGTTGTTGGTGGATCAGGGTAAGATCGAGCTCGAGCTGTTCCACCAGGAGAGCCCGGTACTGGTCAAGCGTTTCTGTGAGCTGGTTGCGTCCGGTTACTACGACGGACTGGAGTTTTATGACGTCTCTCAGCCCGGACGCGGTGGTGGCGGTCGGGTTCTGGCTGGCTGCCCCTATGGGAACGGCAAGGGCGAGCTTGTCGCGGACGGATTGAGAAGCAAGATCATCGACCGGGCGCACCGCAAAGGCACCGTGTCGATGGCGCTGGCGGAAGGCAAGGAAGATCGGAGCAGCGCCAACCGGTTCTTCATGGTGCTGTCCGACAGCACGCAGGGCGCCAGCGGGTTCGACAACAAGAACTCCGTCATTGGCAGGGTGACGGGGGGCGTGGACCTGCTCCAGAAGCTCTTCAAGGGGCAGAAGATCCTCCGGGCTCGTGTGATCGAGGAGGGTGATCTCAAGGGTAAGTTGGATCCGGTGGACTGGCCGGGAAAGAATCAATGAGTATCTCCTTCGAGCTTGGCGACGAGCAACAGGCTCTGGCCGAGGCGGCGCACGAGTTCGCGGAAAAGGAGATTCGCCCCGCGGCAGCCCATCACGATCGGACCGGCGAATTCCCCCACGAGGTGCTCCGGAAGGGGCACGCATTGGGACTGATGAACACCCACGTTCCCGAGGAGTATGGTGGGCTCGGTCTGGGACGCCTCGAAGGGCTGCTGATCGGAGAGGAGCTGGCCTGGGGCTGCACCGGGATCGGCACCGCGATGGAAGCCAACGGTCTGGCCCAGCAGCCGGTCATCATCGGCGGTAGCGAGGAGCTCAAGCAGAAGTACCTGGCCCCGATGGTGGACAATTACAGTCTCTGCGCCTATGCGGTCACCGAGCCGGGGGCGGGTAGTGACGTCCAGGCGCTGCGCACTGCTGCCGTTCGCAAGAACGACCACTGGGTGCTCAATGGCGCCAAGATGTGGATCACCAATGCTGGCGTGGCGGACTGGTATTTCGTCGTTGCGATCACCGACGCCGAGAAGCGTGCGCGGGGTGGCATGACCGCATTTGTCGTCGAGCGCAACTGGAAGGGTGTCGAGGTCGGCAAGAAAGAGATGAATATGGGGCAGCGGGCCAGCGACACCCGCGGCCTGACGTTCGACGACGTCGAGGTCCCTGAAGAGAATGTCGTCGGTGACGTGGGTGATGGTTGGAAGCTGGCGATGGCCGCCTTCGACTGTACTCGGCCATCCGTGTCGATCGCGGCGGTCGGCCTGGCCCGTGCCGCGATGGAGCACGCCCAGCAGTATGCCACCGAGCGGCAGACCTTTGGCCGCCCGATCGCCAATCATCAAGCCATAGGCTTCATGATCGCCGAGATGGCGATGAACATCGAGGCGGGGCGGCTGCTGTGCCACCAGGCTGCGTGGCGCAAGGATCGTGGCCTGCGCAATACGATCCAGGCCGCCATGGCCAAGGCCTTCTGCGCTGATATGGCGATGAAGGTCGCCACCGATTCCGTGCAGGTTTTCGGTGGCTATGGGTACAACGAAGAGTACCCCGTCGAGAAGCTGATGCGGGACGCCAAGATCTTCCAGATCTATGAGGGGACCAGCCAGATCCAGCGGCTGATCATTTCCAAAGAGATCTTTGTCCGCGGCAAGTAGACCGGCAGTCTTCTCGGTGAGGGTGTGCCCGGACCCAGCGATATGGGGGAGCCTCTGGCCAGTGTGCAGTTCCATCGAGGATACTGTGCTGCCGGGATGCGTCGGCGCGGTTGGCTTAGCCCGTCGCCAGGCCGAACACCTCGGCTTCGACCGCCCGCTGGTCTGCGCCGACAGTCGTCTCTGCCGTGGTGAAATCGCGGAACTCGTGGGCCGGGTGGGTCATCAAGCAGTAGGCATTGAGCAGCAGGTTGATCGTCGAGGCGATGACGGCCGGTGGGAGAACCATCTTGTAGCCGGCTCGCTGTGCGAGATGTAGGACCTTGCGCAGCACGGACCCCGTGAACTCGAAGATGTCGATGCCCAGCTCCGCTGCAGCCTCCTCCAGGTGGAACACCATCGGAATCGCCGGCATGATCATCCGCAGGCGACGTAGCTGTGCGATCGGGTTGATCTTCTGCCACCGCGTCATGTCGAACTCGCTGAAGTAGTTGATCGGCAGCGCGGTATGGCGCGACTCGTCCAGGTGGAACAGCCGCAGGATCTCCAGGCCGGGCAGGTGGCTGAGCAGACCGAAGATGCTCAGCGCGACACCTTCGACAAGTACGTTCATGCCGAAGAACTTCTCGAGTCCCTTCGCCTTGAGAGCTGACTCGAGCAGCAGGTACTCCCAGGCCGATAGGCGGGGCACCGAAACGTCGAAGGCGAGGATCAGTTCGCGTAACACGACGAAGTGCTTGGCCTCCTCGATCACCTGCATCGTCGCGGCCGCCTTGGCACCGGTGCTCTTGAGTTGGCCGAGGAGCTCGGCCGAAACCAGCCAGGCATAGGCCTCACCGTGGCCGATGGTGGAGAGGATGCTGACCAGGGCCGCGCGCTGCTCCGGGGTGTAGGTCTGCTTGAGCATCTCGCTGAATTCGGGTTTGGCGATGCGTTCCCGCAGTTCGATTTCTTCGGGGTTCAGTTCCCGCAGGGCGTGCTCTGCGACCTTTTTCTCCGCCGGCGTAAGGTCCCGGAAGCTGGACCAGGGCGCGTGTTGCTCCGCCTTCCACAGTAGACGCAAGCTCTTGTCATAGTGCTTGGCCCGCAGCTTGTCCTTGGCGCCGCCGACAAATTCGTAGGCCAAGTCGTCGTAGGCTGCTCTTCGGCCGCCCAGATGTAGGCGGCCCATCACCCCGTCATACGAGCGAATGGCGAAGTTCGCCCCCTTCTCGATCCAGCGGTTGAGTTGTACGACCCGGCGATTAACCGGCGCTTTCTTGAACTCCATGACCATTCTCCGTGGCGCAGGCCACTGAGGTAGGCTGCCTTCCGGCACTCCGCCACGCATCTCGCGGACACGAAATCTCGTCATGTCGCGGAGTCTCTAGCCAGCCGGGTCGTGCGGCCTTCAGCTAACCTGCTAGCAGTCGCGTCATATTTATCTTAGCAACTGCGTCATGAGATCGCCAGTGACCCACTGCATATTGTGCGTGTCGTGTGTCTGGGCCACCAGAATTCCCTGCAAGGTAAGAAGCTCGCAAGGTGACTCATGAGCGGGGTTGCTCGGGGAGTGAGGATCAATAAATGGCCCAGCGAGCCGTTACCTGGAACCCGAACTTCTCGTAGAACTGCTGAGCGCCAGGGGAGAGCTTGGGAACCGTCAGTACCTCTATGCTGGGAGCCCCGGACTGCAGTAGGTCGTTGATCAGGGTGGCTTGCAGCTGGCTGCCGATTCCCTGGCCACGTCGCCTCTCCTGGACCTTGAGCTCGTAGATCGCCCACTTGGGGCGCTCCAGGCGGGACATTTCGTAGCTGACCAGCGTTCCCGCGACCCGTCCGTCAATCAGGTAGACGTGGGTCCAGAAGGGGTGCCCGGGTTCGTAGCCGATACCGTCTTCCGGGTATCCCCCGAGCCCCGGGCAGTGGCTCTGGCAGTGGATCAGACTATGGCCTGCGGTTAATTCTCGGCGAGGCGTGATATTGGCGCCAGCGAGCGTCAACTCAAGGCTGATGGCCATATACCGCGCTGTGTATCCCTGGCTACTCAGGAAGGCCCGTGTTCCGGCGTCGTCCCAGTCCACGCTGACTCCCTCGGTCGTGCCCCAGAAAGGCTGGTAGGGTGCCAGCGCGTTGCCGTAGTAGGGCGAGACACACTGCCCGTCGAGGGGTGGGCGGTGAGTCGGGCCAAGGTAGCCCAGTACGGAGCGCATCAGTGTTCGGCCGATGCCGGAGCGACGGTGGTCGGGATCGACGGCAACCAGTGCGATGTATGGTTGCGAGCCTCCTGGCCAGCCCGGATTGAGCGCCTTGGCTGCCGCTTCGCTGCGATGGCCTCCGTGGGCCAGGCCCAGCACTTGGCCTTCCGATGCGAGCGCCAGCAGTAGTCCATCGGGCTCGAACCGCTCGATAGGGGTGTCGACCCGCAGCACCCTCTCTGCAAACAGCTCATCGTCGATCGGAAAGAAGTTCCGACACCCCTGGAAGGTTCTGTTCCAGAAATCGATGATGGCCGGCAAGTGGGCCGGTTTGTAGGTCACGATCGTGAACAACGGTTCAGATATACCAATAAAACGCTCAAGCGTTGCCGAAAACCTCCCGATAACGCGGATATGTCAGATTTGTCGGCAATTGGCGCTGACGCGATGAGCCTGGCCAGCGCGTCCACGGCGATCGACGCGTACGAGACGGCAGTCGAGTTGGAAACGGCGACCCTGGACATGGCGCTCGAGGTGCAGGCTGAGGCGATCTTGCAGCTGCTCTCCTCGATGGGCCTCGGACAGAATCTCAACCTGCTGGCCTGAGACGCTTCTCTTCGGTATCCTGAAGCCAGGATGGTGTTATTTTCCGTCTACGAGCGCATGACCCGCCGGTCGCTCAACCGGGCGGGCCACCACAGCCGCTGGCATGACAGTTCGGTCGGCTCGATCCACTTCTTCGACTTTCAGGGAGAAGGGTCACTCCCGCCACTGGTGCTACTGCACGGCATAGCTTCGAGCAGCCTGCCCTACCAGGCGCTGATGTCCGGGCTTCGCCCCCACATGCAGCGGATCCTGGCTCCGGACCTGCCGGGCCATGGAATCAGCGCCGATCCCGATCAAGGGTTGGATCCGGAGGTGCTGTTCAGCGGTGTCCGCGAGCTGCTCGATGAGGAGCTCTCCGAGCCTGCGATCGTTTTCGGCAATTCGCTCGGCGGCGCGGTGGCGTTACGGTATGGTCTGGAGCACCCGGAGAAGGTCTGCGGACTGTTGCTCAGTTCACCTGCGGGTGCGCAGATGAGCGAGGCCGAGATGGCTGCGCTGGCTGACACCTTCCGTTTCAAGGACAGGGGCGAGGCGCGGCGCTTCTTCGAGCGGCTGCACCATCAGCCTCCCTGGTTCTCACGTTTTCTGGGCAAGGAGGTGTTCCGACTGTTCAGCAGACCCTCGATCCAGCAGTTTCTCGATCGTGTGGGCCCGGACCACATGTTCACTTCGGAGCAGCTGCAACAGCTGCGTGTCCCGACGCTGCTGATCTGGGGAGCTTCCGAGCAGATCTTGCCCAGAACCTGTCTGGCCTGGTATCGAGAGCATTTGCCCGCGGATGTGAGGATCAGGGAGCCCGAGGGCTTCGGGCATTGCCCTTATCTCGAGCGCCCCCGAGATGTGGTGAAGCAAATTCTGGAGTTCGCCGGCAGCTTGTGACGGCCGGACTGGACGGTCTCGAGACCGAGTGGAATGCCGCTGCGAGAGGATAACGGATGAAAGTGATCGTGGATTTCTGCATCGTGCCGCTGGGGGTGGGCGTGTCTGTCTCTGACTATGTGGCCGCCTGCTCCAGGGTTCTCCGGCAAGCAGGGCTCCAGACCCGCCTGCACGCCTATGGCACCAACATCGAGGGGGAGTGGGATGCGGTGTTTGCGGCGATCAAGCGCTGCCATCAGCTGGTCCACGAGATGGGCGCACCGCGGATCACCAGCACCGTGAAGTTTGGCACAAGAACCGACCGGGATCAGTCGATGGCGGACAAAGTCGCCAGCGTTCAAGACAAACTCTGAACCCGCACGGCGCGGCCGACGTAGGTTAGTGCACTGCTGAGACGAGGAGAGTTCTGGCATGCCCGGAAAGAGCGTATTGGTCCTGTTGGTGATCGTCGGTCTGATCTTTGCCGTGAGCTTGGTACAGGCTCTTTTCGGGCCTTCCAGCCTGCCGGCTTCGCCGAAGCCGGCGGCTGAACCCCAGCCACTGTTCGAGAATGCCGCGGATGCCCGACGCTTCATCTTGAGCCGGCTAAGGCTCCCGAGGCAGCTGCAATCTTGCGATTGCGGGCCTCATCAGGAACCCGAGGTCTTGCAGGAATATCCCTCGGAGGTCGGAGTCGCGGAGTCCACCGAGTACCACAGCGACCCGTATTCGCTGACCTATCTGCGTATCCAGCGGTCGATCGATGGCGCGCGCAAGCGTTTTTACCTGAACCACGGACCGCGACGCGAGCTCGCTCTGGCGCGCGCGTTTGCCGCACACGGCTTCATCCGGGAGGCGGTATCTCACTACCGCACGCTGAACGGTCTGTATCCCGCGACGCCCGAGGGAAGGGCGTCCAGAGCGGAGTTGCCGGGCATTCGGTCCGCCGGCGTGGCGAGCCGCTTCGAGCCCGGGGCGATCATCTATCGGGACGCTTCGGGACGCCATCTGGCGCGGGGTCGCAGCGTCGAGGCGAGTCTGCTCGAGCGTGCCGCCGGGCAGCCCGAGCTGTTCTCCGATGCACTGGTGCGGATCCATCAGCCGCTGTTACGTCGCGTCGATGCGCCGGTGGAGCCAGTTGTTCCCGTGGCGGCGCTGCCCGATATCGGGGCGCGGCTCAGAGGCGTCACGCGACGGTAGCCGCCCGTGACCGGTGTTGGCGAGTTGTGGCGGGGCAGCCAGGGAGCTATCATCGAGGTGTGAAGAAGATCTTGCTGCTGCTGCTGGGCCTGGGGCTGGCCATTTTCCTCTGGTCAGCCGCGAACCAGGCTCCGCCTTCGCTGCCAGCGCTCAGCGAAGTCGCTAAATCGTCGGACAAGCAGCAACCGCCGGACACGCAGCAACCGCCGGACAAGCAGCAACCGCCGGACAAGCAGCAACCGCCGGACAAGCAGCAACCGCCGGACAAGCAGCCGTCGTCGGGTGAGAAGCAGTCGCTGGAGGAGAAGAAGAAGGTAAGCAGAGAGTCGACCTGGCGCCCGGTCGTCCGGCCGTTTACCGTTGCCAAGCTGACCCAGGCGCTGGCGGCGCTGAACGCTGCTCTGCGCAAGAAGCGCGGCGATCTGCCTTGCTCGGAAGAGGCGGCGCGAATCTGCTCGTGGTTGGCCCAGCGCCACCCGGCCAAGAAGACCCGCGAATCGCTGGCTACCCAGGGTGTGCAGCACGCGCAGGTGATCGAACAGCTGGCACCCCGCAGGGGTGCCGGACCGTACTGGCACGCCGTCAACCTCGGACTGTGGCTGCAGCACCATCCGTTCGCCGCCGCAACCAAGCTGCGCAAGATCGAGAAACTGGCGCTCAA
>CAZANL010000007.1:0-11374 GCA_964486115.1 uncultured Planctomycetota bacterium | reverse complement strand
TGGCTTGGTCTCGGGGCCCCTGACGCCTCGGCGACCTACGACGGTGCGGGAGCCCACCGCTTTCTCGGCAATCTCTACTCCAGGGCCCCTCGCTTTCTGGTAAGTCGGGGGCCGGCGGGCCGGGCGCTGACCCATTTCGAGTTGGCTATCCGGATTGCCCCGAAGAATGCCGAGAACCCGATGTACCTGGCCGAGTATCTTCAGTCGCGGGATCGAGCGAAATCTCGAAGGCACGCCGCGGTCGCGCTGAAGCTGTTGCTTGATCTGCCCAAGGACGGACAGGTCGAGGAGTGGCGGGTCAAGGTACGCATGCTGAAGAAGTGACGAAGTCTCGCTTCTTGTCCTCGGCGGAGGTATCTTCTGCGCCAGTCATGCGTACCGAGGTGCACAAATTTGGCGGGACCAGTCTGGCCGACGCCACGCGTTTGCGCGCGGTGGCGCAGCTGATCCGCGAGTCTGCCGACGGTGCACGCGTGGTCGTGGTTGCCTCGGCAATGTCCGGGGTGACAGACCTGCTGGAGCGGATGTCGGCCGCGGCCGGTGCGCACGAGCGGGACCAGGCCCTGTCCCTGGTCGAGACCCTCTCCGAGCGACATCTCGAGACCCTGGCCGAGCTAGGGGGTGATCCTGCCGTGGAGCAGGATCTGGCCGATATCTTCGTGCAGCTGGAAGAGCTGCTGTGCGCCATCGCCTGGCTCGGTGAGTTGACCTTGCAGAGCCGCGACAGGTTGCTGGCGGCGGGTGAGAAACTCTCCGTGCGTCTGCTGGGGGTGGCGTGCCGTGAGGCAGGACTGCAGGTGACGGCGTTGGATGCCGACACCTTCCTCGAGACGGACGGGGCCCATGGCAATGCGGTGCCGCTGCATGGGTTGGCCGAGCGGCGTATTGCCTGTGTGCTCGAGGCGACGCTGGCGCGTAACGAGGTCGCGCTGGTCACCGGCTTCTGTGGTCATGCGCCCGGGGGGGCGACGACGACTCTCGGTCGGGGCGGGTCGGATCTGACGGCTACCCTGATCGCCGCTGCGCTGGGGGCCGATCGGGTGACGATCTGGACCGATGTGGATGGTGTTCACAGCGCCGATCCGCGGGTCGTACCGGAAGCTCGCCGGATCGATCAACTCAACTACAGGGAAGCGACGGAACTTTCCTATTACGGCGCCCGGATCTTGCATCAGAGCACGATCATTCCGGTGGCCGAGCAGTCGATTCCGGTGGTCATCCGAAACTCTCTCGATCCATCGGCTCCCGGAACGCTGGTGGACGGACGGTTCACCCCGGGGTCTCACCCGGTGAAGGCGATCAGCGCGGTTCGCGACCAGGCCTTGATCTCCGTCGAAGGCAAGGGGATGGCCGGAGTGCCGGGTGTGGCCGCACGCTTGTTCGGGGCACTGGCCACAGAGAAGATCAGCGTGACGATGATCAGCCAGTCCAGCTCCGAGTCATCGATCTGCCTGGCGGTTTCCGATGCCGCCGCAGCGAAGGCCGAGATGGCGCTCAAGCGGGCCTTCCGTGATTACATCGCCCATGGCGACGTGGAAGAAATCGTCGTGCTGCGCGGTGTCGGGCTGATCGCGGCGGTCGGACTCGGGATGGCGCATACGCCCGGAGTTGCGGCTCGCGTATTCACGGCGCTGGGCCGACAGCGAATCAACGTGGCGGCGATCGCCCAGGGATCCTCCGAGCTCAACATCTCCCTGTCGGTCGGTGGGGGGCAGGTAGACGCGGCGCTGCGGGCCCTGCATCACGAGTTCGGGCTGCATCGCCGAGACACCGGTGAGCTCACTCCCAGAGCTTTCGACATCCTGCTGCTTGGCTGCGGCAAGATCGGTAGAGCGCTGGCCGAGCTGGTGCTCGAGCGCCAGGCGCATCTGTTCGAGCGGTTCGGTCTCCACGCGCGGATCGTCGCGCTTTCTGACCGCAGCGGCTATCTGTTTCGGCCGACCGGCATTCCACTGACCGATCTTTCGGCCGCGATCGACAGCAAGCAGGCGGGCCGTCCACTGGCCGAACTCGAGGGTGCGACAGCCAGCGGTGACCCGCTGGAGATGGTGCGCCATGCGCTGGGCTACAGGCTCTCGAGCCCTGTGCTGGTCGACGTGTCGGACTTCGAGGGGGCTCACGTCGCGTTCATCGAAGCTCTGCGGCTGGGCTGTGACATCGTCACGGCCAACAAGAAGCCGCTGGCCGGGCAGCTGGCCAGCTATCGGCAGGTTGTCGATGCGGCGCGTACTGCGGGCCGCATTCTCAAGGCTGAAGCGACTGTCGGTGCAGGTCTACCGGTCGTCGATACGCTGGAGATGCTGCTGGCGACAGGGGATCGGCTGACGTTGGCCGAGGGGTCGTTCTCCGGTACGCTGGCCTTCATCATGAGCGAACTGGAAGCGGGTGTTCGCTTCTCGGTCGCGGTCCAGAAGGCTGTTGGTCTGGGCTACACTGAGCCCGATCCGGTGGCCGACCTCTCGGGTGAAGATGTTGGACGGAAGGCGGTGATCCTGGGTCGACTGTCGGGGCTCGTGGCTTCTGATGATCCGATCCAGTTGACTGGCCTGGTCGACCCGAGCCTCTCGGGGTTGCCTGTGGACCAGCTGCTGCGACGGCTGGCCGACTACGACGACCCAATGGCGGCCCGAGTTGCGGCGGCTCGTGATGCGGGCCAGGTATTGCGTTTCCTGGCGAAGATCTCACCCGACGGAATCACGGTCGGCCCCGGTGAGGTTCCGAGCGATTCGCCGCACGGGGGACTCCGCGGCACGGACAACATGATTCTGTTCCAGTCCGAGCGTTACCATGACCGGCCGCTGGTCATCACGGGTCCTGGTGCAGGGGTGGAGGTGACGGCCATGGGCGTGCTGGTTGACGTGTTGCGCGTGGCGGCGGAGCGGCGATAGGCGATGGACGATCAGGTCACCGTCCGGGCGCCGGCCACCGTGGCCAATCTGGGGCCGGGATTCGACGTGCTCGGCCTGGCGATCCGGGGCCCGGGCGACACGGTCCTTGCTCGGCGATCGGCCGAGCCTGGTGTGCGGATCGCCGCGATTGATGGCGATCAGGGACGGCTTCCGCTCGAGACGGATCGCAACACGGCCGGAGTGGCGGCGCAGGCCACGTTGCGTCAGGCGGGCGTCGAGGTCGGGGTCACGCTCGAGGTGACCAAGGGAATGCCGATAAACTCGGGCCTGGGCAGCTCGGCGGCCAGTGCCGTGGCTGCTGCTTATGCGGTCAACCTGCTAATTGGATCGCCGCTGCGCAAGCTGGAGTTGATCGGCCCTTGTGTGGAGGCCGAAGCGGCGGTCTCTGGGCGCCATGCTGATAATGTTGCGCCGGCCTTGTTGGGTGGTCTGGTCCTGGTCCGTTCGGTCGAGCCGCTGGAGGTGGTGCGGCTGCCGGTGCCTGCTGGGCTGATGATCGTGGTGGTCACGCCGGAGTTCGAACTCTCCACGCGCAAGGCTCGCGAGGCCCTGCCGGCGCGGGTCGAGCTTGCGTCGATGGTGGGCAACAGTGCAAACCTGGCCAGCCTGATCAGCGCTTGTTACTCGGGGGATCTTGGGCTGCTGGGCCGCTGCATGAACGACCACGTGGTGACTCCGGCGCGGGCGCCGCTGATTCCAGGGGGCGCTGAGACGATCGAGGCCGCACTGTCGGCGGGGGCCTTGGGGGGATCGATCAGCGGTTCGGGGCCTTCGATTTTTGCACTCTGCCACTCCGAGTTGATGGGGCAGCAAGTTGCCGAGGCGATGCAGGCCTCATTTGCGATGGCCGGGCTCGACTCGACCGCAACGATCTCGCCCGCCGATTGTCCCGGTGTGCGCCGAGCGGGCTAGGGGCCCTCACCTCACCAGATATGACAGGCCCAGTGCGAGCAGCAGTAGCAGCACCAGCTGCTGAAACCGCTCGTGGTTGATTCGATCGTAGATCAACGTCCCGCCCCAGATGCCAGCCAGCACGACAGGTGCCAGCATCAGGTTCAGCTTGAGCAGCGGCCACGTGATCAAGCCTGACAGGCTGAAGAGTGTGACCTGCAGAATCGAGCCCAAGGTGAACAGAACGGCCAGGCTGGACTTGATGGCGTATTTGTCCCACTGCTTGGCGGTGGTGTAGACCACAAGGGGGGGGCCTGCTGTCGTGAATGCTCCGCCGAGGATGCCCCCGGCGAGCCCGGCCAGGACCCCGCACCGATCTGACGCCGGTTTGCTGGGTTGGTGGAAGCCTGACAGTGCGTAGATCGAGTAGAGGACCAGCATTACACCCAGGGAAATCTCGAGTGATCCGGGTGGTGCCGATCTGAGGAACGCCAGGCCGATCGGAGTTCCGACGAGCATGCCCAGCAGCGGAGGCTTGATCTTTGCGGGATCGATGTGGGCGCGAAGTTGGAGCACCTGTGTCGAGCTCGTCAGCAGACCAAAAACAGAGACCAGACCGACCGCGGCCTGGAGGCCGAGGATCCGCGTCAGCAAGGCCATCGAGACCAGCGCGAATGCAAACCCAGCTACTCCCTGGATCAGGGCGGCGACGAAGATGATCAGGCCGATCGCAGCCGTCTCATGGATCATCGAATCCTCTCCTTGTTTCTGGCTGCTCTTCGAGTGGCTCGAGCGCCACATGTCCCGGGCGAACCACAGACCTGTCTTGGTGCTGTGTCCAAATTCGCGGGGATGGTTGCGCCAGAAAGTATGAGATGTTGGCCGTTTCTCCGGGCGAGCCAGCCCCGGGCGGACTGCGCGCTTCGTGGCGGACCGGCTTGTCGACTGTAACGGGTGGACTGTATACTCCTGGTTCGAGTGGTCAATCGCAAAGTCCTCCTGATACTGACCGGCGGCACGCTGGCGATGGGTCCCGGTGCCGATGGGGTGCTGGAGCCCATGCGCTTCAACAGCCAGCTGCAAGAGTCGCTGCCCGAGTTGCCTCGGATCGCCGAAGTGGAGATCTGCAGCTTGATGGCCAAGGACTCGAGTGATGTCGTCCCCGACGATTGGGTGTGCATCGCCGAACAGGTGCGTTCGTGTTACAGCGAATATGATGGGTTCGTGGTGGTCCACGGGACGGACACGATGTCCTACACGGCCAGCGCGCTCTCGTTCATCTTGCCCACTCTGAGCAAGCCGATCGTTTTTACCGGCAGCCAGCGGCCAATGCACGAGCCACGCAGCGACGCCCGAGTCAATCTCGTCGATGCCGTGAAGATTGCCACGATGGGAGTGGCGGAGGTGACAGTCTGTCTTCACTCGATGCTCTTGCGGGGCAACCGGAGCCGCAAACGGTCGACGACCGATTATCGAGCGTTCGAGTCACCCAACTTCCCACCGCTGGGAACCCTGGGAGTCAAGATCGATCTGTCGGATGAAATCCTTGCCCCGCGCGGTGCTCCGGGGATGCCTCTGCCGTCGCCGCACGCGCTGGAGCGTCGGGTCTCACAGCTATTCCTCTCGCCAGCCACCCGCCCCGAGGAGATCCTGGCGCAGCGCGAGATGGGCACCCGCGGGTTGATTCTGGGGGCGTTCGGGGCGGGTAATCTGCCGGTCCGGGACGACCGTCTGCTGCGAGCGATCCAGCAGCTGGGAATACCGACGGTGGTGCTCAGTCAGTGTTACCATGGCCCGGTCGATCTGCGGCTGTATCAAGGCGGCTTGTCTCTGCTGGAGGGGGGTGTGATCGACGGCGGGGAGATGACACCGGAAGCGGCCCTGACCAAGTTGATGGCCGGGCTCGGGGTTGGGCTGCGGGACGACGAATTGCGTAAGTACATGCTCAGCTCGGTGGCGGGTGAGCGGCGATCTCGAGCGACCCCCCCTCCGTCTGGTTAGGACACACGGGAGTCGGGGTTGACCTTTCGCTGCCTGATCCTCCGTAACCGCGGCGCTGGGCCATGTCGATGCGGGGCGTTTGGTTGCCCGAAAGAGACTAGCGCAGGAGCTTCGACAGTCGGCGGATCAGCCGCCGGATCTTCTTGCGTTCGACCAGTTCGGCTGCTTCTGCCGCGGAGAGCCACCAGCGTTCGCGGAAAGACGATTCGTCCCAGGTGTCCAGCACGCTGTCCACGGGTAGAGCAAACACGGCGACCTCACAGGTCCCACCAAACTTTTCGTACTTGAAGGTGCCTAGAAGTTCTTCCGCGGACCCGATTGCGCCGGCCTCTTCGGCCGTTTCGATCTCGGCGGTTTCTTCAGCGGTATTGCCGGGATCGATCAGCCCCTTGGGGATCGACCAGGCGCCCTTGCGAGTGGTGATCAGCAGGACCTCGAGTTCTCCCTCGTCGTCGATCCGGTAAGGGATGGCGCCGGCTTGTGAAATGCGGCGGGTCATCGGATCGACATGTGCTCGAGGGCCTTGATGTCTGGGCTGCGTACGCACAACGGGGGGCGTCTGCTCGGGAGCCCCGTCGTCGGCTTGGCTGGGCAGGTGGGACGGAGTGTGTTGCAGAGCGTTGTGAACAGTCTCCGAGATTTGCCCATCTTGCCGACTCTCCCGAATCTGAATGCCGTTGCCATGCTCGGGCACCTATTAGAACCGATGAGTGCCCGAGAACTCAACCTCCTGGATTCGTGCCGCTGTCGTATGCTGAGACCGAATCGGTCGGTGTGTTGTTTTGGCGCGGTTCGGACGGTGGTTTGCCGCAGCCAGCGGCTTGTTGCGGTGGCGCACGACCAGGTCTGTTCGAACACCTCGAGCGGGACGTCGGAGTGAGCATCAACTCGCTCCGACGGCGCTTTTTGCCTCCTGCCCGACGCCTGGGGGCTTGAAGGCGCAGTGCATTCCGCACTCCTTGGGGGCCGCGGATTCCCACCACCACCGGCCGCTGCGCGGGTCGGCGCCCTCTTGGACTGGCCGGGTGCAGGGCTCGCAGCCGATGCTCGGATAGCCCTGGTCGTAGTAGGCGTGGTAGGGCAGGTCGAACCGTCGAATGTAGTCCCAGACCTGCTCGTGGGTCCAGTCGACCAGCGGGTTGAGCTTGACCAGGCCGCCGTGTTCAGGGTCCAGCGTCACCTTCTGCAGGCTGCCGCGAGTCGCCCACTGGTCACGCCGCAAGCCAGTGCCCCAGGCCTTCAGATCGCTCAGAGCACGCTGCAGGGGGAGCACCTTGCGCAGTCGGCAGCACTCCAGGCGCAGGTGGACCGATCGGTAGAACGGGTTGGGGCCGTGCTCGTGGAGCATTCGCTCGAGCGCTTGGCCGTTAGGCGTCAGCATCTCGATGCCGATGCCGTATCGCTCTCGAACCCGGTTGATCACGTCGTACGTTGCCTGGGGCAGGCGTCCTGTATCGATGGTCAGGACGCGGACGTCGCGGTTGATTCGCCAGGCCATGTCGACCAACACCAGCCCCTCTGCCTGGAAGCTGGTGATCTGCGCGTAGCGTTCAGTGCCGAAGCGATCGAAGGCCCAGGCCAGTAGTTCCTTCGGCCCCTGCACCTCGAAGTCGGCGTTGAGTTGCTCAACGTCTCGGGCGTTGATCATGATGCACTCCCGTACCGCACGGCCCTTGTTGGGCTCGCACCGCCCGTCCCGGTCGTGGTCCGCTGGTCGTCACGGCCGAGTGTTGCAGTGCCTCGAAGAGCGCAGTGCGTCGCGTTATCCAGAGCGCTGAAGACCACTCCCCGGACCAGAGCTTCGCCAGCGATCCATGCGTTGAGCCCGCTGTCCCTCTCGGTTGCGATGGCCAGCAGCGTGTTGCGCAAGTCGCCGGGGCGGTAGCTCCGGGCTTCGTGGCGGATGTGTGGCTTCTCGATCAGCACGGCCAGCTCGGGGCACAGGACCTGAGCGATCACGATGATGCGACCCGCTCCACTGGCGCGCAGTGTGCGTACGTCGGCCGCTGCCTCGGCGTTGCCGCCGAAGATCAAGTCCCTTTGCTGTTCCAGGTTCACCAGATAGACCGGATAAGGCTGCATGGTCTTGCCCTGTCGAGAAGTTCAGCAGTGGTTAAACAAAAAAGCCCGCAGCTGGCGGGTGCCGACTGCGGGCTCTTTTTTGATTTCTTGTTTGGTCTGGGTCAGATCAAAGAGTGCCCCCGGTCGTCACGCCACTGGCGACGCGACAACAACAAATCTGGGGAACATGGATCTGCATCATGACGCAGAAGGCTATCATCGCTCAGCCGGTCTGTCAAACGGTGGTGTATGACCGCCGAGCTGGGTCCGGCCTGATCCGTGGGCGTTGACAGCCGGTTCAGGCGGTGTCAGTATTTTCGACCGTGAGGAGGTCTCTGCTGGTTCTCATCGTTCCGTTCGGCCGCTGGCTGGAGGACGAGGTGTGGCGCCGGTGAGTCTGCGGCGTGATCTGCTGCTGATCCATCTGCCGCTGACCCTCCTGCTGCTTGTCGTTCTGGCGGCTGGCGTGGGGCTGGGGCGCGTGCGTCTGCCTGCCGGTCAGGTGCTGCGTGTGTTGACCGGGCAGTCCCAGTCCGACGATGCGCGTGTGCGCAGCATCTTGCTGGAGGTTCGCCTGCCCAGGCTGCTGCTGGGAGCGGTGGTGGGGGCGGCCCTCGGTCTGGCTGGCTGTCTGATGCAGGGCCTGTTTCGCAATCCGCTGGCCGATCCGGGAGTCTTGGGGGTCAGCGCGGGCGGAGCGCTGGGTGCCGTCACGGCGCTCTACCTCGGCTGGGGCGCCTACTCGTTGATTGCTGTCCCGCTGGCTGGGTTCTCCACCGCGTTGCTGACCTCATTGCTGGTCTACAGCATCGCCGCCGCGTCCGGTGGCTTCCGCATGGGCACGCTGTTGTTGGCGGGCATTGCGGTGGGCAGCCTGGCCACCGCGCTGACCAGCGTGCTGATCGTTCAGACTCGCGACTATGCGCTGCAGGACATCGTCTTCTGGCTGATGGGCGGACTGGCCGGGGCCAGCTGGCCGATGGTCGAGGTCGCAGGTCTGAGCGTCTTGCTGGGCACGCTGGCCTCCGCCTGCTTCGCACGCGATCTGAACGCGATGCTGACCGGTGAGCAGGCAGCGGCCGCTGTCGGTGTCGACGTACCACTGACTCGGCTGACCCTGTTGATTCTGTCCAGCTTACTGACCGGGGTGGCGGTGGCGGCGGCAGGAATTCTCGGGTTCGTCGGGCTCGTCGTGCCGCATCTCCTGCGTCTGGTGGTCGGGCCGGATCATCGGCGGCTGATACCTGCCAGTGTGCTAGTGGGGGCGACATTCCTGGTGGGGGCAGATGTCCTGTCACAGGCTGCGACCGGATCGGGGGAGCTACCGCTGGGGGTCGTGACTTCGCTGGCTGGCGCGCCTTTTTTCATCTACCTGCTGCTGTCCCGCAGGCGAGAAGTGCTCTCGCTGTGAGCCTGCTGCTACGTCTGGATGGCGTGTCACTGACGATCGGCGAGGTTCCGATCTTGCAAGTGGTGGGGCTGTGCCTGTCAGGGGGAGAGGTGGTGGGCTTGCTGGGACCCAACGGGGCGGGCAAGAGTACCTTGATCCGGATCGCGGCGGGCCTGGTCCGTCCGACGGCGGGGACGGTCGAGGTGCAGGGTCTGGCGGCAGGCGGACTCTCCCGGAGAGAGTTCGCGCGGAGGGTGGCGCTCGTGGCCCAGGACGCGCCGGTCGAGTTTGCATTCAGCGTGCGAGATCTGGTGGCGATGGGGCGCTATCCGCACGTGGGGCGACTGGCGCCTTACGGCGAGGGTGACCAGCGGGCGATCGAGCGTGGGATGGCGCGAGCTTCGGTGACCGAGTTGGCCGATCGCACGGTCGACACGCTCTCGGGCGGGGAGCGGCGGCTGGCTGTGTTCGCCCGGGCGCTGGCTCAGGAGGCGCCACTGCTGTTGCTCGATGAGCCGACGGCCGGTCTCGACCTGAGACACTGCTCGACGATGCTCGATCGGATCGACGAGTACGCTCGAGGTGAGGCGGGAGTGCTGGTCGCGCTCCATGACCTGGAGGAGGCGCGGGCCGTCTGTGATCGGGTCGCGTTGATCGACCGTGGCTGCCTGGCAGCGCTGGGGACACCTTCCGAGGTGCTGACCCCCGAGCGGGTCTCCCAGGTCTATCATGCGACGCACGAAGAGGTGACGCGGCGGCGGCGCAGCGGGTGAGAAGACCGCCAGAAAGCTGGTTTGCCCGGCCTTCAGCGGCGATCCGGGTCGGTGTTACGAGTTGACGTCACTTCTGCCGTAGCTTTCTCCAGCCCTGTCCTTGGAGGGCGTCACTCAATCGGGCCGGTAGGTCACAGAACGTGAAGTGCTCCTTGCCGGAGAAGATCACGTTGTTGGCCAGGCGCTTCAGCGGGTCCTGAGTCTGATAGGTGTCCGCGTCGCCTCCGGCGTCGATGAACAGGCTCCAGCTCGTGCCGCCGTGGTAGCTGTTGGTTCCGGCGCGGGCCGGCACCACGCCTCGGTAGCGGTCCCGCCCTCCGAGATCGTAGAACAGACAGATCGAGTTGTGGGCCGAGGCTCCCTGCGAGAAGCCGCCGCCCTGATAGGTGTCGTTGCCGCCCTGTTCCAGGAATAGCGTCACGCACTGGTCCCAGGCCAGACCGGAGTTGACCGCGTGACGCGTGCTGTACAGATCGTCTCCTCCTTCCTCGATGAAGGTCCCGACCGCTTGATGGGCCGACCAGCCCTGACCATAGCGGCTGGCGACGTAGACGTCGTTGGCCTGGCCTGCGTCGTACAGAATGCCCCACGCATAGTAGTAGCCACCCCCTTGGCTGAAGTTGCCGCCCTCGTATCGGTCCCGGCCGGCGCCGTCGAGCAGGATGCCGATCCCGCCGGAGGCATCGCTGCGGAAGCCCAGGCCGCATCCCTGGGACCAGGCGTCGAAGACGCCTGGCGTTCCGTATCCGGTTGGCCGCTGTCCCTTGGCGTAGTAGCGGTCGTTTCCGGACAGGTCGTAGAGCACGCCGATGCCGTGGGATAGTCCCACGCCTTGAGAGTACAGCTGGGCCTGGTATCGGTCGTCTCCCCCCTTGTCGATCAGCGCACCAACACCCCAGAGTCCGACGCCTTGATGCAGCTTCAGGCCGCGGTAGGTGTCGCTGCCGGCCTCGTCGATCAGCAGGCCGACGCCCAGATATCCGCAACCCTGAGTGAAGGAGGTGCCGACGTAATTGTCGTCCCCTGCCCGATCCACGAGGATCCCGATCCCCAGTACGCCGCAGCCTTGCGTGTAGCGCCGGTGACTCTCGTAAGCGTCGTTCCCCGAGAGGTCGACGATGATCGAGACGGGGATCTTTCCCGGTACCGAGGCGGCGGTGTTGTTGGTGTAGAAGTCGTCTCCCCCGAGGTCGATGATCACCGCGGCGTCCTGGTTGCGGTACCAGTTGCGGCCCGATCCGCCAATCAGGATCGGGCCCCAGCGGGTCTGCCGCTGGGCCACGATCTGTTTTTCGAGGCTCCCCGCCGGCCAGGTGACTCGGGCCAGGACGGCGGCCAGGTGGCCGGGT
>CAZANL010000006.1:14670-23454 GCA_964486115.1 uncultured Planctomycetota bacterium | reverse complement strand
TCTGCAGCGTTGCCCGTCGCGAGCCGCACACCGAGCTCGACCTGGTCTGCCAGGACCACCTTGCCGCCGATGCGGGCACGGATGCGAGCACGGTAACGGAAGGGGTCGTCCGGATTGCTGCGGACCAGGTCGAAGCCATTGCGGAAGCGGAAGTCGCCACCCAGCTTGAACACCACCCCCTCCTTGGGCGTCCAACTGACGCCGGCCATCGCCGGGCTCAGGGTAAACGTCACCATTGCGGCCGCCATCACGGCGACCAGCCATCGATTCATCAGTGTCATGTTTCCTCCTAGAGGATCGTCCTCGACGCGAATGTCATCTGGGCAAAAGTGTCCTTGTAAGGGGACTCTCCAGTCTTGCGGATCCGTCCGAGACCGAGCTTGAAGCGGTAGTTGTCAGAGATTGGGTCTGTGACCCGAGGAACCAATGAGTTCGCCGGGCTGACAGGATCGAGGAAGTACATCGCACTGGTCCCGGGCCTGGGCACTGGCATCACCATCGCGACAGCCTTCACCGAGGCCTCATCGAGGTGGATGTGACCATCCTCCATGAGCTTGGTGAAGAGCAACTCCTTGACCTCCCGGCCCACGAAGCCACCCGTCTGGATGGGCACACGCTTGCTGTAGACCTCGACCTCATCTCCCGACTCGATCCCACGCGCTGCAGCGTCGTCCGGGTGAATCTCGATGAAGTTCACGGGGAACCGCTGCTTGATGTAGCCGCGGCGCTCCACGTCATCGAAGCCAGACTGCCAGATCTCGTTGATACGGCAGTTAATCACCCACAGCTCGTCGTCCTTGGGACTGAGCCACTCGTGAAAATCGCTGAACAGCCACCAGGGGGACTTCAGGAAGTTGCCCTTGCCGGTGTGTGTACCGAAGGCACGGTACTTCTTGGTCCAGACCGTCACGCCCTCGGGGCCATCATCAGGCAGCGGCATCGAGGGGTCATGCAGGCGCCGCGTACCGACCACCTCACCGTTCTCCATCCGCATCGGGCCCTGGATCCCCGTGGTCCCGTAAGAGCGCAACAGTTCATGAGCGGGAATGCCCATCTGCTTGGCCTTGGTCACCAGCGGGTGGTAGTTGATCCGCTTCTTCCGAGTGAAGCGGGCTGATTCCTCGAAGACGTCGTTGGAATTCTCCCAGTCGTAGCCTTCGAAGCCCATCTTCTTGGCGATCAGCTTGACGATCTCCCAATCCGGCTTGGACTCACCCGGAGCATCATAGAACTTGCTGTACAGCCGCAGGCGCCGCTCCCCGTTCGCACGAACGAGGTCATTCTCACCCCAGCCACTTGCCGGCAGGATGAGATCTGCAATCTCAGACCCGATGGGGCTGCGCAGGTAGATGTCCTGGTCGACTACCACCATGCCGCCGCTGTCGGTGCGAGCGATCAAGGTGTCGACAATGTGGTCGACATCCAGCTTGGTGGGCTGGTGCTCGCTTCCCCGGGTCATCTCGGTCAGCCGCCCTGCGAGGTCGTCGCTGCCGCACATTCCTGTCGACCAGGTCGCACCGACGACGTAGGCAAAACGCACCTTGCCGGCCGTAACCCAACGATCGAGGTCGAGCGGCTTGCGGCGGCGGCCTGCGAACTTCTCAGGGCTGCGGTTAAGCGGGTACTTTCCGCCGTTGACACTGGCGCGCTGGTGCCCGCCGAAGCGCCCGATCACCTGTCCGTCTCGATTGCCGGCACCGCAGACGAAGCCCAGCGACGCGATGGAGGCGGTGTTCAGGTAGTTGTTCGACCAGTAGTTGCCCTTCTCGATACCGATGGAGGTCTTGGGACGGGTCCCATCAGGTCGCGGCTTGGCCATCATCTCGGCAGCCCGAACAATGTCGGCCTCCTTCAGACCACACTTCTTCGCCGCAAAGTCCAGCTTGCTCTCTTTCTGAGAGAGCACCCAGTCCTTGTAGTCCTCGAAGCCCTTGGTCTGGAAGGTTCCCCAGGTGGTCCGCCACTGCCAGGGTGTGTTGCGGGTGCCCTGGCCGAAGCCGGAGTCAGTCTCCCACTTGTTGTTCGTGTACTTGTCGATCCAGGCGCGGTCTTCCCAGCCGTTCTCGAGGATCACCCGTGCGATCGCCATATGCAGCAGCGTGTCCGTACCCGGAATGAGGTGCAGGTGGAGTCCGCCGTTGGCCTCGGCCCAGGCACACCCCGTTGTCTTGCGGGGATTGACCATGATCTGCTTCTGGCCGTGGTCCCGAGCTCCCCGAAGGATCCACTCGTTCCAGATGATCGTCTTGGTCTCGAAGGGGTCGGTACCCGAAATGAAGAGCGTCTCGGCTTCGTACCAGTCCTGATAGGACGGACCGAAGTTGTCGATACCGGCGTCCTTGAAGCCCGGCGTCGACGAGTTAATCGTCGGGCTGTCGTGCCAGGCTGAAGCCGGAGTCTCGATGGACGTCCAGGCGAAGCGGGTCAACGCATAGCGGTTCTCCACGTAACTGTAGCCGAACATCTTGATGCCGAACGAGTGGACACCGTGCTTGTCCAGTACGTGCTTGCCCACGCGCGCGTAGATATCGACTGCGTCGTCCCAGGAGATTCGCTGCAGCTTGCCACCGACACGAACCATCGGATAGAGCAGCCTGTCCTTGGTGGCCTTTTCGGGGCTGTAGCACTTCTGTGCAATGCAGCCTCCACGGATGGAGTGGTCACCCCCAATATTCACCACATCAGCATCCGAGTCCGGGGTGACGATGACATGGTGCGGCTTACCCTCGTGGGAGACGATAGTGTGCTGGTTCGGAGAGACCCAGCGCGCGTCCATGGGACCGAGCGGGAAATTCGCGCCAATGGCGTTCTCAGACGCCTTGGGTCCTCCCTCCTTGCCCACCGGCCAGCGGTAGACCTTGTAGCCGCACGCAACGATGCAGTAGTCGCACGCGGTTGTCAGGAGGTCTGCGTCCTTGGGTGGCAGGGGAACGTGGTCAGGTTCAGTATGGAAGGGCCTTGAAGTCACGATGACATCCTCCTCGCCTAGCTCAGGTTGTTGTGCTTGCCGTAGAGCAGGCCGAGAACGCCGGTGGCGACGATGTCGTCCCCGTCAGTCTCGAGCACAATCTGCGGGAGGCTCTCGGTTGCGTGTCCGGCGATGACCATGCCGTGCCGGGTCAGGTCAAAGGTTGTCAGGTGCAGCGGGCAGGGCCCCATCACTGCGTGCTCCGACTTGTAGCTGCCCTGCAGGACCATCCCCATGTGGGTGCAGTAGCTGGAGAAAGCGACAATGTCGCCGTCTGGTCCGACCCCGGCGCCAGCCGGGTGGCCGAGCTTGAACACCTGGATCAAACTGAGTGGATCTGTGGCATCGCCAGGGTAGCTTGCAGACACCGGCACCCCCACCTTCAGGGCCGACAGACTGGCGACGACGCGGCGGGGGTACTCGACCAGCTTGGCCGTGGCAGCAAAGGCCTCTGAGTGCCATGGCATAGGCAGCAGGCTGACGGTCACAATACTGCCAGCCCCCGCGAGGAAACGACGACGGCTGAGGCACGTGTGACCGGCCTCTGCAGGCCTGGTTGGAAGTTCAACTGTCTTGGGCTTGCTCATGGCTACCTCCGGGTCAGCTCGGCTGGGTCCATCGGCTCGTACGGGGGAAGCTCGGGTGGATCGTGGATGATGAGCTCGCCCGTCAGGCTCTCGAGGAATGCCACGAGGTCCGCCTTTTCCTGGGACGAAAGGCCCAGTGGCTTCAAGAGCGAGGTCTTGGTCGAGAAGCCGAAGTTCTTCTCGATCGCATCCTCTCCGCCACCCTCATCGTAGAAGTCGATGACCTCTTCGAGGGTGAAGAACATTCCGTTGTGCATGTAAGGAGGTGTCGGAGTGAGGTACCGAAGAGTTGGGACACGGAACTTGCCCATGTCCGAGCGGACCTTGCTCCGATAGTACAGGCCGAGGTCTGTCTTCGACTTGCGGTAGATGTCCTCAGTGACCCCCTTCGCATAGTGCTCGAAGCGGAAGGTGATCTGCTTGAGCGCGTCCTCCTCGAAGCCCCAGTTGTCCGGTACTCCGAGATTGTAGTAGCGCTCGTTGGTGAAGAATGCACCGTCATGGCACTGGATGCAGTCAGCCTTGCCCTCGAAGAGCTTCTTGCCACGCTTTGCCTCCGTGGACAGGGCGTTCTTGTCGCCGAGCATGTAGCGGTCAAAGGGAGTGTCGCGCTGCACCAGAGTCCGCTCATATGAAGCGATGGCTCGCCAGGCATCCCTGATCTCCGGCCAGTCGGTACCGAAGGCTGCTCTGAACATCTCGACGTACTGGGGGATCTGCCGCAGGCGCTCCTCCATGATGTCGTCCTCGCCGTTGCCCGCGACCGCACCCTTGGCCGCACTGGGAGCCTGGGCCTCGAGACTGGGGGCCGCACCCACCCAGAACAGCTTGTTGTAGTAGGCGGTGTTGATGACGGTCTGACAGTTCCGCCAATGCGCGGTGCCGGGATAACCACGACAGAGGTCTGCAGAGTCCTGCCAGCCCATCTGCGGGTTGTGACAGGTGGCGCAAGACGTGCTGACATCACCCCCCAGCCGGGCATCGAAGTACAGCAGCTTGCCCAGCGCGACCTTCTCGGGAGTGATCAGGTTGTCCGTGGGAACAGGTGGCGGGCCTAAGGCGGCCAGGGCACGCGGCTCGGGCAAATTGCCAGCGATGGCGGCCGTCATCCCTACAACCACAGCAGCAGCCAGAGCAACTGCGAGGGATGTGCGTCGTACAGGGGTCATGTCAACTCCTAGTTCGGCTTGCTGAGCCAGTCGGAGATCACTTGATACTTGGGAATCTCCGGTGGATCGATCGATGGGTCATCACCCGAGAGGGCCTCGATGAAGGCCACCAAGTCGGCCTTCTGCTTGCTACTGAGGTGAAGTGGTTTGAGCTCATCCCCCGCACCGCGGTCGTAGAAATCGACGACCTCAGCGAGCGTCTCGATGGTCCCACCGTGCATGTAAGGCGCCGTTCGGGAAGCTTCTCGCAGCGTCGGAGTAACGAAGGTGCGCCAGTGTGCGTCGTCCTTGGTCACGATGTAGTGCCCCGGGTCGGCGCCCAGGCGCTCAAAGCCATCGACTCCCATGAACTTCGCAAAGCTGCGCAGAGTGAAGTGGCGGTACGGGTTGGCGATCAGGTCCGCGTTGTCCTCTACGCCGGTCGCATGGGCCCTTCCATCACTGAAGTAGGGACCGTTATGACAGCTGATACAGCCCGCCTTGCCCTCGAACAGACGCCGGCCGCGCTTCGCTTCCGCACTCATCTTCCCGGTATCGAAGGGGGCATTGCGACTGACCAGCGTCTCCTCGAAGGCCGCAACAGCCGTGAGGGCGCGACCAAAGCTCGGCTCACCGCCGAGGGTCTCTTCGAACAGCTCGACGTACTCGGGAACCTGCTTGAGACGCTCGAGCATCAGCCGCCCGTCCATATTGAGATAGTGGGTCTCGGTGATCATGTCGCGCACCTGCGTTTGCAGGTCCGAGCGACTCAGCCGGCCATCCCAGTAGAAGTAATCGCCGTACACGGCGTTGAGGATCGTCTTGGTGTTTCGGAACCCCTGCGAATCCGGATAGGCGGTGCCCAGTGCCACCCCGTCGGCCCAGCCCTTGTCCGGCTGGTGGCATGTTGCGCAAGACATCGACGCGTCGCCGCTGAGCCGGTCATCGAAGAACAGCATCTTGCCGAGCTCGACAAGCCTGGGGTTGGGCGTCTCTCGCGGTGGCAGGGGGCCTATCGCGGGTGGTTCGACCACATCGCTCCCCGAGGAGACAGTACCCCCCGTACGCACGCCGACAGAGCAACCGTAAACAGTCGCCAACAGTAGAAGGACAAGGACAACTCGCTTCATAGCTTGCTCCAACTTGGGTGTTCTCAGAGCAAGCTGCGTGCCAATCCGGCCACCCCGACAAGAAAGCCGGGAGATAGATAATCCCTTGTAATTTCAGTGACTTAGGGTAGTGTGAAATGCCACGCCCCCTGTGTGAACTACCCCCTTGGTCAGGGGCTATCCCCCAGTTGGTCAGTCACTTGCCGATTCTGGATGCACGGAAAGACTGGCTATCCAGAAGATCAGACCGACCAGCGCAAAGAAGATGACGACCACCAGGGTAATCACATTGGCTGCAAAACCGATGGGTGGCGTGAACGCGTGCGGAGTCACGTCCTGCAGTACCTCGTACACGTGCCAGTGCTGTCGCAGGCCCGAGCGGACAAATCCCATCAGCCCCATCAGCCAGCAGAAACTCACCGCCAGAAACAGCAGGGCAAACTGCGAACGGCGTGGAATGCGTCCCCATCGGATGGGACCAATCTCCCGGCTTCCACGCAGCAAAGCGACGTCAATTGTCAGCACTGTGACCATCGTGAAGATCACTGCGAGAACCTGATATGGCGAGGCTGCTACCCGCTCTTCGGTACTGTAGGCAGCGAAACCCAGGATGTCGGTGTAGCCCCGAATCCCGATGAACAGGACGACAGCTGCCGCCGCCGCGAAGATCGCGACCTGTGCCATCTTGCCGAACCTCGCCCAGGACACCGTTGGCTCCTTGTTGCCTCGCCGATACAGCAAGAAGGTGAGGAACGTGGCCAGGATCATGAAGTTGACCGCCGTGTTCTTGGCGGACATCACCCCAAAGACGCCCAGAATGGGGTGGTGACTTCCTCCCATGGCTGCCTGCTCGCTGGCCGTCGCGAGGAGCGAGTGGGGCGTCGCCCAGATGAGGAAGCACAGGGTGATGATCCCGAGCAGGAACTTGCTCCAGCCGCGATAACGCTCGCTCCCCTCGATCCGGTCCATCCCGAGCCATAGGTAGTAGTTCGCCGACAGGAAGATCCCACCGATCAGGATCGCCTGGACGATAAACAACCAGCTGAAGATCCCACCCATCATCGTGATGCCGAGCTGCTGGTTGTACTGGTAGATCTCGAGGCCGAGCCAGTAGCCAGCGAAAGGCAGGGGCAGCAACGCGAGGATGGCCACGAAGTTGCCGATGTAGCCCATCCAGTCGTAGTGGGCACGCTTCTCGTCGCTGTCCGCGGTGAGGAACTTCACCGCCGCGTAGGCACCAGCCACCGAACCGCCCAGGCAGAGGTTGGCGATCAAGCGGTGGATGTTGAGCGGCATCCACAAGGCATTCTTCATGGCCGCGGCTGCATCGACGACCGACCCGTCGGCCGCGATCCCGGCCGGAGACATCATGAACGAAGTCCACCCCGAGGTCAGGAAGAGGAGGACCACTCCGAAGACATTGAGCAGCAAGCCGAGGCCGAGGTGCAGGAGCTTCTTGTCCCGCATCCGCTCCCAGCCGTAGTACCAGAGGTACAGGCTGAACGACTCTCCGAAGAAAACGCAGGCGTACGCAAACATCGTCGGCCCGAACACCTCGGCCAGGTAGCCGATGACGTTCGGGTACCAGGCGAGGCATCCAAAAGTGAAGATCGCGCCGAGGATGGCCGTCGCTGAGAAGGCTGTCGCAAGCAACCTGACGAGTTCGTACGCGAGGTCATCCAACTGACGCTTCGCCGTAGGGTCCTTCGCCCGATAACCGAGGAACTCGATCAGCAGCGCGAACATCGGCACGGCGAGCACGAATGCAGCGAATAACAGGTGGAGTTGGGCAAAGACCCAGATCAACACCCTCGGGTTCAGATACTGCCCATCCATACCAACACCTCTCCCAGATTCAGTTCCCCTTGTAAGAGAAATCCACCTTCGCACTACCACCCGCAGACACGGTCACGGAGCCTTCCTGGTACTTCAGGACGGGATGCCAGGACTTGACCGCATACGTACCCGCCGGGACGTCGGTGATATTGAAGCTCCCGTCCTCACCCACAGTGGCGAAGTACGGGGTGTCTGCTACGAACAGGTGTTCGTGCATGAAGTCGTGTGCGTCGCACTCCAACTTGATTGTGTGGCTGTCCTTCTTGCGCATCCGCATGTTCTTGCTGAAGTCAGTGCCCGGCTGCTGCCCTTCGTTGAACATGCTCACCCGCGACTTCCCGATCAGCTCGTAGGCGTGGATGTTGTGGAACACCTTGTCTTCATTCTTGACACGCAGAGAGGTGCTCTTGCGAACGACGCGGGTCTTCGGAAGGAAACGGCAGTCCTTCTGGTCCATCTCCTTGTCCCAGGACACGGTGCTCCAGCCCTTGCCCGAAGAGATCCCCTCGATGAACACGATGGCCTCGGGGAGACTGTTGCCAGAGCCCACCTTGACCCCGTCAACCTCGCGGGTTCCGCTGCCACAGACGTCGGGGTCCTTGGTGATCGTCATCTTTAGCGGGGCGGGGGGTGCGCCAGAAATAGTGACTTTGCCGGTGATGGCTCCGCCGCCCTCGACCGCGACTTCGTCATAGGCACTTGCGGCGGTAGGCAAGAGAAGAGCGGCAGCGAGCAAGAGTATGGATGTCCTCATGGTGTGTCTCCAGTGGGTCGGTTTCATGGGTCTTCTCCAGTTGTGGAGTTTCCTTCGAGAGTCTTCAAGTAGCTGGCCAGATCCAGCAGCTGTTGGACGGTCAGGGAGTCCAGGAAGCTCGGCATTCGAGAACTCCCGTCGACCGTTCGGTACGAACTGTCGGACCCTGCTTCGGTTCCCTCGGGGTCAGCAACAACTACGGCCGAGGGTTCGATCAGCGACTCCAGAAGGTAGGGGCGGGTCTGAATCGCGCCGATCGAGCTCAGGTCGGGGCCAACTCCTCCCTGGTCCTTGTCCTCGGATGGGATCTCGAGCCCCTCGACGACGTGACAGGACCAGCACTTGGAACTGAGGAATACCTCCGCGCCGAACTCGGCATTCC
>CAZANL010000006.1:5777-14660 GCA_964486115.1 uncultured Planctomycetota bacterium | reverse complement strand
CTCGACCCCCGTGGGCTCGTCCGACCCCGCGGCGGATGAGCCGGCAAAGGGGCGCTGTGCTCGAACAACATCTGCCGCGTCGTCCACCGGTACGCCCGAGTTCTCCAGCAAGAACAATACGACCGATGTGATCTCCGGATCTGTCAGTGAGATCGGGGGCCGATTAATCGGCTTCATCAGCCCTTTGGGGAAGCTCGGAACTACGAAGGCATTCGGATCGTAGATCGACTCGACGATGTACTCGATGTGGCTGAGTTCCTCCTTGCGGGTCGCGGCTCGGACACCCACCGGAGCATCAAAGCCAGCTGCAGCGCCGAGGTTGGGACAGCGGATCGCACTCCCCTCCCCTCCAAAGCTGTGGCATGTGCTGCACTTGCCCTTGCCGAAGAAGATCTTCCGCCCCGTCTCAGCGGACACATCACCCGCGACGAACGCACCAGAGCTCTCTCCAGAGATCGACGTCACCGCCGCACCAGCCCAGATAAAGAACCCCAGGATTGCTGCAACAAAGGCAACGATCTTCAGGAAACTCAGGTTCATCCGTGGAAGCCCTCTCCAGATGACCAGCGCTGCCGGGCAGCATCCAGGTACTTTGCAGAGATTCGGTCGAGCCCTTCGCTGCGAGCCTTTCGTTCGAGTTCTCGAACCACGTTGCCGCGAATAAACTCGGGGATCCGCTGTACCCGGGCCAGCGCATCGTCGTCCCAGGGCAGCTCGCGCTCTGCCTTGGCTGAGCCATCACTCCAGGTATCGAACTTCATCGAGACAGCCTCACTGTCGACCTCTTCCTTGCCGAGCTTGCGAGCAATGTCTTCGATGCGCTGGCGGGTCAGCGTCCGCATGAAACCGTCGGGGATTCGGCTGAGCGACGCCTCCGCCTCCTCCGTCCACGGCATCGTCGAGACATCCAGTTCACCAGTGGGGGCAGGAGGGACTGCAGGGGGCCTGTGATTGTCAGCTCCACCGCCGTGGTGCCCACCTCCACCGCCGTGGTGCCCACCTCCACCGCCGTGGTGGGCCTTCTCGCGAATCAGCTGAATCATGTCGCTCGTCACGACCGTGTGCCCCTGATCACGGGCGTGCCGCGTCACAGCTCCGGCGACCATGCCCTGGACAAACTCCGGTATGCGCTGCAGCAGGGCCCGAGCCTCGTGGGTCCAGGTCAGCTCATCTTCCTCTTCGGCAGACTCAGGAGCCTCACTGCCGCGAGCGGACAGGAACAGGTCACACACCAGTGGTGTCCTCAAGATCTGCTCGGTGCAGCCTCCCAGGTCGATGTCGTCGTTGCTGTGGAACCCGACTCGGCCCAACATCACCATGCTCGGTCCAACTTCCAGCGCATGATTGGCGACGCAGACGGCGGCCTTACCAGACAGCAGGGTGGACTGGATGGGGGTAACGCCCAGCGACTCACAGAGTCGTCCAGCAGCATCGAGGTGGCCCTGGTAGATCCGGGCCAGCCCATCATCGATGATCTCTTCGTGCAGGGTCTGTTGCTGCTCGAATCGGAAGACTCGGGCTGCTTCCTTGCTCAACGCCCGCGATATCGCGCGGAACATCGTGTGGTGGAACTCCGGATCAAAGGAGCTCAGCAGCTCGACCGTGCCGCCCATGGCCCTGGCGAGCACACAGGCCGTCCGGACCGCACCGAGCGCCTCGGCGCTGCCATCGACTGCGACGAGCATGTGTTCCCATGGAAGGCGCTCAGTCTGCCTGATCACCAGAGCATCACTGCCCGTGAGCCGACGAACAAGTCGCTCACACACTGTGCCGACGGTCGAATTGGCGACCCGTCCGAGACCCATCGCGCCGAGCACCACGACGTCGGGCATCTGCAAGGTCACGTCGTCGAGGAGGACCCGCCAGTTTCGTCCCTCAATGACCCTACGTTCGAGCTTCACGCCCAGGGGTTTCGTCCGCTTCTCCACCTGATCGAGATAGGACTCCGAGATCAACTCCAGCCCCCGCGTGATCAAGTTGTCGTGAATCTTGCGCTGCCGACGGAGTTCGGTCTCCTGCTGGAAGGGCTCGGGCAGACCACCCTCCATCTGGCGGAACCGGTCGTCATGGAGCCGTGCAGCATAGGCGTGAGACGCGACCACCCGAGCGCCTGCGTGTGCAGCCAGGGTCGTGGCTACCTCGGCAGCCCGGTCGCCGAGCTCGCTGCCATCGACAGGCACGTACAGCGACTCGAACAGCTCACACAGGGGAGTCATGGTCTCAGTACGGATGGGCAGTACAGCAGTCATGGGGAATCCTCGGGCGAAGGGGACGTGTTCTCACGGCGACGTGCGATTGCCACCAACAGGGCCGCCAGGAGCCCACCCCCTCCGGTAGCCATTGCACTCATCGTGTAGGCGGAGGTTGGCAAGTCGGCATCCAGCTGGAGGTAGTACCAGGAGGTGAGCCCGCAAGCGGTCTGGGTTTCGCCGAGGCCACCGTCCCAAACCTGCAGTGAGATTGGGACGAGCATTCCCGCGAACAGATCGAGGTTCTTCTTGCTGTCTGCTGTGACCAGCGGGCGGGACATCACCACGGTCCAGCGGCCATCCTCCCAGCTGGACTGGGATTCCAACTCCTGGCCTTCGTCAGGCTGATTCTGCGGGATCTGGCCCCAGCCGCGGGAGTCCTGCTCCCACGCCTTGTTGGTAGCTGCATCCCAGGTCCAGAGGTTGACCCCACCCGCGGGGCCACCTCGGTAGAAGTGTGGCTTGACCGGGCCTTTGGGAGCCTTGCGGGGGAGCTGAATCGACAAGCCGTCGGGCCACTTTCCGATGCCGGACCAGGTCTCCTCGTTGGGGCGATAGGTGGGCCCGGTGATGTCGGGTTCTGCCGGTTCTCTGGCCGTCTTGCTGGCAGTACGGTCGTTCCAGGTGATCTGAATTGCCAGCCGGCCCCCACCGTGAGCGGCCCGAAGCCAGACACGGTCGACAGCATGGTTCTGATGACGGGGAGCTACCAGGACCTGGCCCGTGACCGGCACCTCCATGCCGGGCAGCGCTGCCCAGAATGGGTCCCCGGGGTCGAGCGGTGGCGTCTGCCTGGCCTCACCGGCCAGCAGGATCATCCCAGCAGCATCGCTCTCCGGCTCTCCGAACGAGTTGACGTAGGCGGCGACTGCCCAGCGCTCCCGGTCATCGATCGAGTTAGCGAAGGACGGCATGGGCGTGCCGTTGAGGCCGGTCGTCAGCGTTCGGTAGATGTCGAACGCCGTGCTGCCGTTCTTAATCCGCCGTGGTGTCGTCAAGTCGGCCGGGACGATCGGGAAACCCCAGTCATCCTCCATCTTCTCATCCTGCTTGCCGTCGCCCCGGGCCATCTTGCCGTGACAGCGCTTGCAGCCGCCGCGGTTCTCGTCCTCGTAGACCTCTCTCCCTAGCTCAAGCAGTGCCTCATCCATGACCGGCTGATCACTCAGCTTGGCAGCGGCATCCTCTCGGTAGGGGTCGAATTCGGGGTTGCCGAAGTCCGCGATCCCATGGGACTCGGTGATGGACTTCACCGCATAGACCAGCTGCCACCGTTCCTCCTCGGTCAGGGGATGCGCACCCTCGCCCCAAGCCGGCATCGCCGTGCCCCGAACCCCCCGGGAGATGGTGCGAAACAGGTCCGCGTCAGTCGGAAGCTCACCATTTCCAGTGGTTCGAAACTTGAACGCGCCCAGCATGAAGTCCCGGGGCCGCGGCCACAGCGAATCCGCTGCGGGTCCGTCACCGAGGCCCTCTGCACCGTGACACCAGGCGCAGCGCTCGGCATACAGCTCCATGCCTCGCTCGAGGTTCTCCTCGTTCTCGGGTACAGCCGCCTTGGCCTTCTCGAGCGCAGCCAGGTCGTATTCCGCAGCGCTGAGATTCGCCGGCACGATGAGCAGGAGCAACACCAGTAGGGTTCGGTTCGCCATCGCTAGTGCTTCTCAGGAACGCGTGGATTGACACCAGCTACGGAATATTCGCCGAGCAGAATCAGCCAGATCTGGTCATCGGTCAGCGAGTCCTTCCAGCGGGGCATCGCGCTGTCCCAGGGGCTGCCGTTGGGCGGTAGGCCGACGCCTCCCTCCCGGATCCGCTGGAATGCGTAGGGCTCAACCAGAACCGAAATGGTCCCGGGATCAGTGAAGTCCGCCGGGCGCAGGCGGAAGCCACGCCCCATCGGCCCCGTACCGTCCGCACGAATGCCGTGGCAGGGACGGCAGTTGGCTGCATAGAGATCGCGTCCAGCTCGCAGGGCCTCCTTGTCGAACAAGGCACGTGCCTCACCGGGATCAGCCGGCACCTGGACATTGCGCTCAGCCAGGAAGGAAGTCAGCAGGGCAGGTGAAGGCTCCCGGTATGGATTGACGAGGTCCTCGTCGTAAGAGATGGACGGGTGGGCCTGGCGCGACTCCACCGGTGGATTCAGGTCAATGCGGTGGTGGTCGAGCACCAACCATCCACACAGGAGGGGAAACAACAGGAACAACGACGCAGACCGGAGCAACCGCCGCGATGGGCGGGCGTCATCACCCCGCAAGAAGGCGAGCACTGGCTCGAGGCTCCGGGCGAGGAGGGCTTCGTCACTGGACAGGACGATCAGGCTGCCGACCATGGTCAGCCCGAGATAGACCCCCAGAGCGACGGCTGGAACCGGCAGTGGGAGTTCCCGACCGGTGACCAGCATGGCGATGCCGGGTACTACCACGGCACTGTCTCCGGCCCCCCACATCACCCCCGGAAAGACCGCCTTGAAGAACAGCAGAACCGTCCCGAGCAAGGTAAGGACGAACGCTATCGGCCGATCCGCCCGAGCGAGGACCACCAGCGCGGCGATCAGCGCGATGAATCCACCCCAGACCCCAGCGATGCCAACGATTTCCATCGCTCACACCTCCCCGGAGATCTGGGCCATGGAGCCGGTATCGGCTGCGGGAGCCGGCGCTTCTTCTTCGTCGTCGATGTGCGCGAGGTCGGCCAGCCAGAAGACAAAGGCGACGAGGCCCAGGAAGATGAACGTAATGATGCTGACGTTGAGCGTCATCGTTGCCTGTGGCGGTGTCCAGGCCCAATCCGAGATATCTCGCATCACGCCGTAGATGTGCCAGTCCTCTCGCAAGCCGCTACGAATGAAGCCCATCAGCCCCATGAGCATCACAACAGCGAGGCAGTTCCAGATCAGGGTGTAGGCGCCGCGATTGGGGATATGCCCCCATTTCATGCCACCGATCACCTCGGCATCTCGAAGCATCAGCACATCGATCGTCGAATTCAGGACCAGGCAGGTCAGCACCATGAGGACCTGACAGACCGCGATGTTCCGCAGGAACTGACTCGCGTCAGTCATCGCAACAAAGCCCCACACACCGAGGAAGAAGGTGACGAGCAGGACGGTCGATGCGAAGTAGATCGATTGGCCTACCTTGCCCCGTCCCAGGAACGTCAACAGCACCGACACGATGGCAAACCCCGCCTCGACGAGAAGAGCCGTACCTGCTCCCAGGAAGATCCAACGGGACTCTGGCTTGACGGAGATCGACACCGGGTCGATGTGCCAGATCACGTTGGCATACCAGCCAAGCGTGGCCAGCACTGCTGCAAGGACTCCGAGTAGCACAATGCGCGCACCGGTCCCCTGCTCGGAGAACGGTTTCACCTTCCCCAGGTTGCACCGCCGGTACATCAAGAAGCTGAAGAACGTCGAGACAATGATGAAATTCACGACCGCATTCTTCGCCGGCATGAGCCCGAAGTACTTGAGCACTGGATGGAAGGACTCGCCGGCCATCATGGCCCGCTCCATGGCAGACAGGGGAAGGTTGTGTGGTGTCAGCCAGATCGCAAACGACACGACCAGGATCGCGGTGTTCCAGGGAATGAACTTGCGATACCGCTCCGCTCCCTCGATCCGCTGCATGCCGATCCACAGGTAGTAGTTCGCTCCGAAGAACAGCATCCCAATCAACAAGGCCTGGAGGATGAACGTCCAGGAGAACGCCCCGCCCATCATGTTGTTGCCCATGATCGGGCTGTAGCTGTAGACCTCGCGGCCCAGGTAGTACCCGGCGAACGGCAGCGGGATCATGGCGCACATACCCACGAAGTTGCCGACGTAGCCCATCCAGTCGTAGTGGGCCCGGTCTTCTTCGGTCTTCGCGCCGAGCATCTTGACGGCCGCATAAGCACCGGCGACGAAGCCTCCGAGCACGACGTTGGCGAGGACCCGGTGCAGGTTGACCGGGTGCCACAAGGGGTTCGCAATCGCCTGCCAGGTCGTCCCGACAAACTGGTTGGTCACCTCGTGCACTCCCGTCGGGCTCATCATGTAGGTCGCCCAGGAGTTCGCTATCAGGAGCAGGGCTGTACCCAGGCCATTGAGCGCTATGCCGAACCAGATATGGAATGCCTTGGCGCTACTGGCCCAACACGCACCCAGCGAGAGCATCGCACCGAGCAGCCCGACCAGGAGCAACAGCCGCCAGTGCCCCTCAGAAGCATTTGCAGCCTCGACGGACGCGGCCATCTTCAAGTCCGCAGCGATCAATGCGGCTGCCGATTCAAGCTTCTCCTCGGCATTCTCGACAGTCACGACTTTGCGCTCAGCGGCCATCTCGATGGCCGCTGTAAGGAGGGCCTCGGCACAGGTCCGGATGGATTCCTCCCCGCTGCCTCCAGCAAGCTCGATGTCGTAGTCGACCAGCTTGCCCATCGGGGTCGCGAGGTAGGTGGCGATATCTTCCTCGTCCTCGACCCCCTTCTTGAACCATGGCTTGAGTTGATCCGCCCAATTCTCGACCCGCTCTGCTTCGACCTGGCCATGCTCGCGAATCGAATCGAGGTCCTCGCCACCGAACAGGAAGAGCCCGATCCAGGCGACAGCAACTAGCAGGAAGACCAGCCAGATCCCGCGCGCGAGCGGCTGGTTCCGGGGTTCCTGTGATTTGAGGCGCTTCCACGAGTAGTAGTAGTAGTAAAGGCAGAAGGCCTCACCAAAGAAGAGCAGACCGTAGACAAAGAAGGCTCCCTTGAAGATCCCGGTCAGTTGAGTCGTGAAGGTGGGGTACAGCCCGATCAGCACGAAGGACAGCAGGCCCCCTAATGCCGCTGTGGTAGCGAATGCAGCCGACAGCAGCCGGGTAAACTCGTGGGCGAGCCGGTCGTACCTTTCCTCGCCGGTTTTTGCCCCGATGATCTCCACCACAACCGCAAAGATCGGCACACCAAGCACGATCGCCGCAAACATGAGGTGGAGCTCGGCAACGAACCACACTGCGGTTCGCGGATCGATTCCAAAGAAGGTGCTGTAGTCGCCCACGGGGGAGGGCTTACGCAAAGTCCGGGCCAACTCGACAGATCGGCAAGAATGGGGCACTGCGGCCCGGTGGCGATGGGCTGAGGGGCTGTGTGGTCAGTACGTGACCACCAAGCGACGGTCATCCGGTGACCAATCTCCAAGCCGATGGCCAGATCCAGCCCTGACCGGGCCTATCCACCCTCAGTCGGGGGCAAACCCATGCCTGTTCATGACTATTCTGTGCCGAGTTCTCGGAGCCGTGCTCGCAAGGTGACACGCGTAATGCCGAGACGCCGGGCGGTCTCACTCTTGTTGCCTCCGGTCTCGGCATAGACGCGTTGGATGTGTTCCAACTGCGCCTCGTGGAGGTTGTCGGGGAGCATCGCGCCGCTGTAGGGGAGCTTGGAGCCCACCTGGTTCAGGTTGCGTGGAAGATCCCTGGAGCTGACTGTGGTTCCACTGCAGCGAACGACAGCACGCTCCAGGACATTGCGCAGCTCGCGAACGTTTCCAGGCCAGTCGTAGGACGACAAGGTCTCGACCGCGCCTCCCGAGACCCAACGAACCGAACGTCCGAGACGTCGGTTGATGTCAACCAGGAGGATCTGGGCGAGCGCCTGCATGTCTTCGATATGTTCACGCAGCGGCGGAACGTGGATCTGAACCACCGCGAGACGCCAGTACAGGTCCTCACGAAATTGGCCCGACTGCACCATCTCGCCCAGGTTGCAATTGGTGGCTGCGGCCAGCCTGATGTCGACCTCAACCTCCGTGTTGGCACCAACCGGCCGGACCATCCTGGTCTCCAGCACCCGCAATAGCTTGGGCTGGGCCGACAGCGGCAGCTCGCCGATCTCGTCCAGGAACAGCGTCCCTTGGTGCGCTTCTGCGAAGAGCCCCGGCCGCTTCCGGCCCGCACCGGTGAACGAACCTGCGGCGTGACCGAACAGCTCGGACTCGAGGACACCAGGGGCCAGGCCTGCACAGTTGATGGCGACGAGAGGCCCCTTGCAGCGATTCGACTCGAAGTGCAGGGCATCCGCCACCAGTTCCTTCCCCGTGCCACTCTCGCCCGTGATCAGCACGGTCGCTCCCGAAGCTGCAGCAGCCTGGCGAATCTCCTCCCGGACACGGCGCATGCCACTGCTGCTCCCCACGATCCGGCCCAGGCCATCGCAGCGGTCGCTGCGGATCCCGCATGGGGGGACACAGATTGGAACCGTTCGCAGTCCCACCCTCCTCATTACAGCGTCGTCCAGCGCACAGTCGAGTTCACTCAGATCAAACGGTTTTTGGAGGAACTCACACGCGCCGGTGCGAAACGCGGCCAACGCCTTGTCCACGTCAGGAAAGGCAGTGATGACAACAACAGGTATATCGACCTCAATCTGTCGGATCGACCTGAGGAAGCTCAGTCCATCACCGTCGGGCAGGTGGAGGTCGAGAACGATCCCGTCGAACGTCGTCGAAGACACCGACTCGCTCGCCTCAGCGAGTGTAGAGGCGGTGTGAACAATAGGATAGCGTTGTTCTAGATGCTCCTGCAGCGCCTCCCGCATGGAACGTTCGTCCTCGACGATAAGGATGCGGCGGACGTCGGTGCGGTCGCGGTAGGCGTCG